>CACZOP010000001.1 GCA_902782845.1 Oscillospiraceae bacterium
CCGGGAACGTTGCCGCGCCGAGAACAGGCTTCGGCGGAAATATTTCGGAAGCCGTCAGCGCTCTCACGGCGTTGGGCTTCTCCGGCAGTGAGGCGGCAAAGGCGCTTGCCGACGCAAATCCCGGCGACAGCGTTGAAAACCTCATAAAGCTCGGACTCAAACTGCTCTCGAAAGGCGTGTGATAGACTATGGCATTGAATTCCTACGAAGAAAACGATTTCCGTCTCGCGTCACCTGCGTTTGAGGAAGCGGACAGCGATATTGAGATCAGCCTGCGGCCCAAAACGCTGGACGAATATATCGGTCAGCAGAAGGTAAAAGAGAATCTGGACGTGTATATGAAGGCTGCGCTGCAGCGGAACGAGCCGCTCGATCACGTGCTGCTCTATGGCCCTCCGGGGCTCGGCAAAACCACGCTGGCCGGTATTATCGCCAACACCATGGGCACGCAGATCCGCGTCACCTCCGGTCCCGCCATCGAAAAGCCCGGGGATCTGGCGGCGCTGCTCACCAATCTGAACGCCGGCGATATCCTTTTTGTGGATGAGATCCACCGGCTTTCCCGCAGTGTGGAAGAGGTGCTCTATCCCGCCATGGAGGATCACGCCATCGATATCATTATCGGCAAAGGCCCCTCCGCGCGCTCCATACGGCTGGATCTGCAGCCCTTCACACTGGTTGGCGCGACCACCCGTTCCGGCAGCCTGAGCGCGCCGCTCAGGGATCGTTTCGGCGTATTGCTGCGGTTGGAGCTGTATTCGCCGCAGGAGCTGGCGCAGATCGTGATGCGTTCCGCCCGGATCCTCGGCATCGAGATCGACGAGGACGGCGCGCTGGAGATCGCCTCCCGTTCACGCGGCACGCCGCGTATTGCCAACCGTTTGCTGAAGCGGAGCCGGGATTTTTCTCAGATCGTGGGCAGCGGCAGCATCACGGTGGAGGACGCGCAGCAGGCGCTCTCAAAAATGGAGATCGACGAGCTGGGGCTCGATAACATCGACCGCATGATCCTGAACACCATGCTGCGGAATTTCCACGGCGGTCCCGTGGGGCTTGAGACTATCGCCGCTTCTATCGGCGAAGAAAGCGTGACGATCGAGGACGTGTACGAGCCTTATCTGATGCAGATCGGTTTTTTGGCGCGGACGCCCCGGGGCAGGATCGTAACCGACGCCGCGCGGATCCACCTGGGCTACCCGGTGGGCGGCGGCGACCAGCAGACTTTTTTATAACGCATAGAAAACAGACGTATTACATAAAGAGAATGATGGAGGTCATAAAAAATGGGCAGATTATTCGGAACCGACGGCGCGCGCGGCATTGCCAACACAGAGATCAGCTGCGAACTCGCTATGAAGATCGGCAGAGCCACCGCCATGGTGCTGGCTGAGGAACAGAATTCGGAAAAAAGGAAGCTGAAGGTGCTGATCGGTACCGACACGCGAAAATCGGCGGATATGCTGGCAAGCGCCATTTCCTCCGGCTTTTGCTCCGTGGGCTGCGACGTGCTGCAGTTGGGCGTGGTCCCGACGCCTGCCGTCGCGTTCCTCGTGAAAGAATACTCCTACGATGCGGGCGTAATGATTTCCGCTTCGCACAATCCCTGCGAATACAACGGCATCAAGATCTTCCGCTCCAACGGCTATAAGCTGCCGGACGCCATGGAAGAAAAGATCGAAGCGATCATTTTGGACGAGATCCTTCCGCCGCCTTTAAAAGTCGGCGGCGAGGTAGGGGAGATCACCTCCGGACGCAACGCCGTAAAGGATTATATCCGCCATATCGAATCCACCGCCGTGGCGCATTTTTACGGAATGCGTATCGCGCTGGACTGCGCCAACGGTTCCGCTTCGGTCACGGCAAATGAGCTGTTCCGCAAGCTCGGCGCGGAATGTACTGTGATCAACTGCCGCCCCGACGGCGTGAATATCAACAAAGACTGCGGATCCACCCACATCGAGGGGCTGCAGCAATACGTGAAGGATAACGGCTTTGAGCTGGGCTTTGCCTTCGACGGCGACGCCGACCGTCTGCTCTGCGTGGATGAGGACGGCGCGCTGGTGGACGGCGACAAGATCATGGCGATCTGCGCCAAGGCCATGCTCGAACAGGGAAGGCTGAACGGCAATACGCTGGTGACCACCGTGATGAGCAACATGGGGCTCTTTGAGTTCTGCGACAAGAACGGGATCAAATGCGAAAAAACAAAAGTCGGCGACCGCTACGTGCTGGAACGGATGCTGGAGGGCGGCTTCCACATCGGCGGCGAGCAGTCGGGCCACGTGATCTTCCTTGATCATGCCACCACCGGCGACGGACAAGTCACCGCGGTGCAGCTCCTGAACGTGATCCGCACCACCGGCAAATCCCTGAAAGAGCTGGCAAGCGAGATCGAGATCTTCCCGCAGGTGCTGAAAAACGTGCGGGTTTCCACTTTGGGTAAATTAAGACTATTTGAAGATAAAGAGATTAAAATAGCCGTTGAAGAAGCGGAAAAAGAGCTTGGCAATACCGGCCGCGTTCTGGTCCGCGCTTCCGGAACGGAACCGTTGGTACGCGTGATGCTCGAAGGCAAAGACAAATCACAGATCGAGCGTCTGGCCTCGCAGATCGCCGAAGTGGTAAGAGAAAGGCTGATATAATGCGGGTCGCGACCGGTTGGAAGGACTATGAACTGCTGGATTGCGCGGACGGCGAACGCCTGGAGCGCTGGGGGGATTATATCCTGATCCGTCCCGATCCGCAGATCATCTGGTCATCGGATAAAAAACAGAAGCAGTGGCGGCAGGCAAACGCCCGCTACCACCGTTCCTCCGCCGGCGGCGGAAAATGGGAACAGTGTTCCGCACTGCCGGAAAGCTGGACGATCGGCTACAGAGAGAACCGCTTCCGGATCAGGACCATGGGTTTTAAGCACACGGGGATTTTTCCGGAGCAGGCAGTGAACTGGGATATGGTCGCCGACGTCATCAAAAACGCCGGGCGCGAAGTCCGGGTGTTGAATCTCTTTGCCTATACCGGGGGCGCGACAGTGAGCGCGCTGAACGCGGGCGCTTCGGTCACTCATGTGGACGCCGCAAAGGGCATGGTGCTCTGGGCAAAAGAAAACGCGGCGCTCAGCGGCGTTGCCGACCGCCCGGTGCGTTGGCTGGTGGACGACTGCAAAAAATTCGCCGAGCGGGAGATCCGCCGGGGCAACACCTACGATATCATCATTATGGATCCGCCGTCTTACGGGCGCGGCCCGGGCGGCGAGGTCTGGAAGCTGGAAGACGAGATCTACGGGTTGTGTAAACTCTGCGGCTCTCTTCTGAGCGATAACGCGCTGCTGTTTTTGCTGAATTCCTATACCACGGGCCTGTCTCCGTCGGTGATGCAATATCTGCTGGCTTCCGTCCTTTGCCCGCACTTCGGCGGCAGGGTGGAAGCGGACGAGATCGGCTTGCCGGTCACTGCAAGCGGACTCGTGCTGCCCAGCGGCGCCAGCGCAGTATGGCAGAGCGCCTGATTTGTTTATACTTTTTTGATTCGGAGAAAAAAATGGACCGCGCGGAGATACTCAGATTTGACCACGTTTCTTATATCTACGAAGAAGAGGAAGCTTCCGCTGTAAAAGCGGTGGACGATCTTTCGTTTTCGGTAAAAGAAGGAGAATTCCTGGCGGTCCTCGGTCATAACGGTTCCGGAAAATCCACCGTGGCGCGGCTCGCAAACGGCCTGTATTTGCCGACGGAGGGGAAGGTCTTCGCCGCGGATATGGATACGGCCGACCCCGCGTGTGAGATCGACGTGCGTAAAACGGTAGGCGTTGTGTTTCAGAATCCGGATAATCAGATCGTTGCCTCCATCGTGGAGGAGGACGTTGCGTTCGGCCCCGAGAACCTGAATCTGCCGCAAAAGGAGATCCGCAGACGCGTGGATGCGGCGCTGGATGCCGTGGGTATGACGGAATACGCCGGGCACGAGACGCATCGGTTGTCCGGCGGGCAGAAACAGCGGGTGGCGATCGCGGGCATCATCGCCATGCGTCCCCGGTGCCTCGTGCTGGATGAACCCACCGCCATGCTGGACCCGCGTGGACGGGCGGACGTGATGAAAACGCTTATTTCCCTGAACAGGGATCTCGGGATCGCCGTTGTGCTGATCACGCATTTTATGGATGAGGCCGCAGGCGCGGACAGGGTGCTCCTGATGAAGAACGGGCGCCGCGCCGCGCTGGAGACGCCCGACCGCATCTTTTCCGAGCCGGGTCGGCTCACAGCCTGCGGTCTGGAGCTGCCGGACGCTGCGAAGCTTTGCGATTGCCTTCGCAAACGCGGTGTGAAGGTGCCGCCGGAGGTCTACCGGGAAGAGCAGCTGCTTGCATATTTGTTTAAACGGCTGCCGGAACGGTAATCTGCACAGGAAGATACTTTGATTATTGTTTGTTTTTCAAGAGGAACGGAAACGATATGGCTCAGATGCGGATCGATAAAATATCATATCGCTACGGACACGGCACGCCCTTTGAGATCGCGGCGCTGCGGGACGTTTCTTTTGAGATCGGCGAAGGCGAACTGATCGGCGTCATCGGGCATACAGGCTCCGGCAAAAGCACGCTGATGCAGATGCTCAACGCCCTGTTGAAGCCCGACAGCGGTACGGTATATCTGAATGGCGCGGATATCCATAAGGATAAAACGTCCGTTTACCGGGCGCGGTTTCAGGTGGGGCTGTGTTTTCAGTATCCCGAGTATCAGCTGTTCGGCGAGACCTGCGCCGAGGATATCGCATTCGGACCCCGCAATATGGGGCTGCCGGAGGAAGAAGTCAAGGCGCGGACAGAGCGCGCCGCCGATTTTGTGCGGCTCGACCGCGCGTTGCTGCAAAGGTCGCCCTTTGACCTGTCCGGCGGGCAGAAGCGCCGCTGTGCTGTGGCAGGCGTGCTCGCGATGCAGCCGGAGATCCTGATCCTCGACGAGCCCACGGCGGGGCTTGACCCTGCCGGACGGGACGCGATGATCTCATTGATCCGCGCTTACAGGCAAAACACCGGCGCCACGGTGATCTTCGTAACGCACAGTATGGAGATCGCAGCCGCCGTTTCCGAGCGGATCCTTGTGATGGATCACGGAACGCTGGCGCTGGACGGAACGCCTGCGGAGGTTTTTTCACAGGCGGAGCTGCTTGAAAAATGCGGGCTTGCGCCGCCCTTCTCCGCGCGCGTGCTTTCTGCGCTGCGGGCAAGAGGCTACGACGCGCCGGATGCGTTTGCGCCGGAGGAGACGGCCGACGCGCTTTGCGCGCTGCTGCGGGCGGAGGAGAAGCAAACGGTATGCTGAAAGAAATCACCATCGGGCAGTTTTTCCCGGGACGCTCTCTTTTACATAAGCTGGATCCCCGGACAAAACTGGTTCTCACCTTCGTTTATATTGTTGCCTTGTTCCTTGTACGGAACTTTTTCGGACTGTTCCTGATGGCGGGATTTGCCGGTCTCGGCGTCCTGATCTCCCGGATCCCGCTGAAAACCGTCTGGAAGAGCATCCGCGCGCTGGTTTTTATCGTGATCTTTACCGCGGTGCTCCAGCTATTATACCATTCCGACGGGGATGTCTTATGGAGACCGTTCCCCGGAAAAGAATTTGCCGTAACCTGGGACGGCGTTTACAGCGCGGTGTTTCTGGTGCTGCGTATCGTCGCCCTTGTGGTCATGAGCTCCCTGCTCACCTATACCACCTCGCCCACCATGCTCACCGACGCCATCGAGCGCTTGCTTTCCCCGTTAAAGGTGTTCCACGTGAAGGTCCACTCGCTTGCCATGATGATGACCATCGCCCTGCGCTTTATCCCCACGCTGATCGAGGAACTGGATATTATTATGAACGCGCAGAAAGCCCGCGGCGCAAAGCTGGACGCCGGTAAGCTGTCGGAACGCCTGAAATCAATGGTGTCGATCTTTATTCCCCTGTTTGTATCGGCGTTTCGCCGCGCGGCGGAGCTTGCCGTGGCGATGGAATGCCGCTGCTATACCGATGGCGCCAACCGATCCAGATTAAAGATCATGCGTTTTTCCCGGCTGGATCTTTTGTGGCTCTTCGTTCATGTCGCGGTCGTGTTCGCGGCGCTGTTTACGTCTTTTTACCCCATGGGATCGTTCTTCCTGTTTCAACCTGTGATCTAACGTGTTTATTATTATTTCCGTATGAATTATCTGATCTCACTCATGTATGACGGCGCCGCCTACCACGGTTGGCAGATACAGAAAAACGCCGTCAGCGTACAAGAGAAGGTGGAGGGCGCCTGCGCCGCGTTGTTCGGATGCAGAACAACGGTCTACGGCTGCAGCAGAACCGATACCGGCGTACACGCCAACTGCTTTAAAGCGAATTTTTTCGCGGAGAAGGAAATGGACTTCCGGCAGGTGGTTTCCGCCCTCAATTTCTATTTGCCCGACGATATCGTGGTAACGGACTGCCGCCCGGTGGATGACAGCTTCAACGCGCGGTTCGACTGTGTTTCAAAGGAATATATTTACAAAATATACAATGCGCCCCTGCCAAACCCGTTCTATAACGGGCGGGCGCTGCAGTATAAATATCCGCTGGACGAACAACTGCTTGACAGGCAGGCGGCGGATTTTGTGGGAACGCATGATTTTTCGGCGCTCAGAGCCATGGGCTCCACGGTGAAGACCACCACCAGAACGGTGTATTACGCAAACGTGGAGCGGCATGAAAACGAAGTGATTTTCCGTGTGGCGGCTAACGGATTCCTGTATAACATGGTGCGGATCATGGCCGGTACGCTGCTGTATATCTCAGAAGGAAAAATTCCGGCGGATTCCATTCCCGCCATTATCGCGTCGCGGGACCGGCTCCGCGCCGGGAAAACGCTGCCGCCCGAAGGATTGTATCTGAATAAGGTGACCTATGCGTTCGACAGAAAAGAAGGAGACTGAGGATGTCTGAAGAAAAAGGGAAACAAGCGCCGAAAAACACGGTAAAGCGACTGCTGCGGATCCCGCTGGTCCGGATCCTGGGGCTTGCGGTGCTGATCGTTCTGCTGATCGTTGCGATTGCCGTGGTTTTGGGCGGCGTTAAGAAAAGAGACGTCAAGACCGCGCAGGAGGATTATGTTTTATCGGCCGGCCCGGGAGAGTTAATCGACATGCAGGCTTTTGACGGAGGAATTGCGGTTTTACAGAGCAACGCGCTCAGCTACGTTGACGATCTGGGCGTCGGTATCAGCGAAAATGAACACGCTTACGCGAATCCCGTCCTCCGTACTGCGGGTCGCCGTGCTTTGCTTTTCGATCGCGGCGGAAACCTTCTTCGCCTCGAAAAAAACGCCGAGACGCTCCGGGAACTGCCGTTGGACGCGGCGATAACAACCGCGGATCTGTGTGGGAACGGAACCTACGCCTATGTCCTGAATGCGCATGAAGGATACCAGTCCCACTTTTTCGTGTATGATGAAAAAGACGAAAAGCTGTTTGAATGGGGGAGCGCGACGGATTACGTAACGCTTGCCAGATTGTCGAAGAACGGAAAAAAGGCGATCCTTGTCAGCTTTGTCGCCGAAAACGCCGAGTTTTCCAGCAAGGTGACAGCGTTTGATTTCGGCGCGTCGGATCCCATCTTTTCGGTGGAACTGCAGAAGACCACGGTTTTTGCCGTGAAATTCCTGTCCGGCAGTTCGGTTGCCGTGTTTGCCGACAACGGCGTTTACCGGCTGAACCGGAAAGGCGAGGTGGAAACGATACAGGCATACTCGCCGACCGAGATCAACTGCGCCGCGGTATCGAACGCCGATCTGAACGCGCTTTCGCTGAATCTCTACGGTAATGAGCACAATGCCCAAATCATTCTGTATAACCGCGGGCTGCGCGAAATCGGCAAATATGAGGGCGGCAGCACGGTTACGGGGCTTACGTCCGATAACCGCCACATTGCAGTTGTTTCCGGGAACCAGGTGCAGATCCTTTCGAAAAACAGCGCGGCGCGTACGATCTCCCTTGAAGAGATCTGTACAAAATGTGTGCTCAGGCGAAATTCAGTGTTCGTTCTTACACCGGGCGGCGTTCGCCTCTACAGCATTTTCGGCAGCGATACCGGCAACGCGTTCCTGAAAAAAACGGAACAATAAACCATTGTTCGGGAGGGAGAAGGAAGCGATATGAATTATCTTGATATCATCCTGCTTGCGGTTTTGGTTCTATGCACGTATCTGAGCGCCCGCCGTGGATTGTTCCACGTTTTGTCGCAGTATCTCGCGTCGATCGCGGCGTTCATTCTGGCGCGGCTGCTTTGCGGTCCAGCCGCGGGGTTCATCTATTCGCGTTTTCTTTCGGAACAGGTGCTCTCAAAGCTCAACGAGCTGCTGCCCGGCGGATCTGTGAGCGGCCAGATCGATTCGTTGACCGATACGGTGATACAGTCGCTGCCGGAGGTCGCGCAAAAAATCGTTACACAGTTCCGCCTGACAGAGCTTTTGCACACAGGCGCGTCGCAGACGGAGCTGCTGACCGTGTCCGAGATCGAGACCCTTTACGTCGCCCCGATTGTTACAAAAGCGCTTTCGATTTTGACATTGTTCGTCATTTTTATTCTTCTGGCCATTATACTGAAAATAGCGGTATATTATCTGAATAAAGCGCTGTTCGGAGAAAAAGACAGTAAATTCCAGGGCGTGAATAAATTTCTCGGCGCGCTGCTCGGCGTGGCGCGCGGCGTCCTCGTTATCTTCGTGTTCGCGTTTTTGCTGAATCTCGCGGCTTCATTCTTTGCGGAAAACGATTTCCATACGACCGTCGCGTCTTCTTATATCTGCAATTACGTATCAACCATCTTATCTTAAGGAGTAGAAAACCATGGAAAAAAAGACAGATTACTTATTTAAAAACGTATGGACGATTCCCAATGTTTTATCGTTTATCCGCATTCTGATGATCCCCGTATTCGCGGTTCTCTTTGTGAAGGGCAAAATGCTCTGGGCTGTGCTGGTGCTGGCGTTGTCCGGCCTCAGCGACCTGTTCGACGGCAAAATCGCCCGCCGCTTCAATCAGGTAAGCGAGCTCGGTAAAATTCTGGATCCCATCGCCGATAAACTGACGCAGGGGACGATCGCAATTCTGCTGTTCTGGAAATTCTTCCATGCGTCGAATCACACGCTGAAGCTGTTTGCGTGGGTGTTTCTGCTCTTTATCGTCAAGGAGCTTGTGATGCTCGTAGGCGGCGCGCTGATGATCGGCTTCGGTCTGCGGCCCGGTGCTGCGGAGATCTACGGCAAGGCCGCGACAATGACGTTTTATATCGTAATGATTGCTATTATGGCTTTTGGTCCGGAGGTCGGACTGTTCCGCATCGGAGGCGACTATCCGTTGTTCACGTTGCCGGATACGGTGATGATGGTGCTGGTGGTCATTTCGGTGATCCTGACCTTTGTGGCGTTTTTCAGCTACGTGCCCGATATCCGCAGGCAGGTGAAGGCCCGGTTCTCGCCCGAGGGCAAAGCAAAAGCGCGCGCCGCGAAAGAAGCCCGCGCGAAAGAAAAGGCAAAGAAATAATATGGCAGACAGCAGGGTTCAGCCTTCTGTTCCCGTGGATCTGCTCAGATCTTGTTTTGAATTTAACCGGATGAGAGGAATTAATCTGTAATGAATATGAAAATGTGTTCCCGCTGCAAGAAGAATCCGGCAGTGATCTTTATCTCCAAAATCGAGGGGGATAAGACCACGCAGGAGGGTCTTTGCATAAAGTGCGCCATAGAAATGAATATCGGTCCCATCAAGGATATGCTCAATAAAATGGGCATTACCGAGGATGATATCGACGCGCTCAACGAACAGTTCGGCGACGCGCTGCTCGGTAACGGCGACGAGGGCTTTGAAAACGGCGGCGCGCCTACCATGCCGTTTTTCCAGGGCTTGTTCGGCGAGCAGGGACTGCAGAAAAACAAAGGCGAGGGCGACGTGGATCTGCCGGCGGAGCTGGCGAACGATCCCAAAGGGAAAAACGCAGCCAAAGAGAAAAAGCGCGGCAAGGACAAAGCAAAGCCCAGCAGAAAATTTCTGTCGCTTTACTGCACCGATCTGACGCAGAAAGCGCGCGAGGGAAAAATCGACCGCATCATCGGCAGGGAAGAGGAAATTGCCAGAGTGACGCAGATTCTGTGCCGCCGTACAAAAAACAACCCCTGTCTGATCGGTGAGCCGGGCGTGGGCAAAACCGCCATCGCCGAGGGGCTTGCGCTGCGTATCGCCGCCGGAGAGGTCCCCGCAAAGCTCCTGAAAAAAGAGATCCATCTGCTGGATCTGACCGCTCTGGTTGCGGGTACGCAGTTCCGCGGTCAGTTTGAAAGCCGCGTAAAGGGTCTGGTGGATGAGGTAAAGGCCGCCGGGAATATCATTCTGTTTATCGACGAGGTGCATAATCTGGTAGGCGCCGGCGACGCCGAGGGCAGCATGAACGCCGCAAATATCTTAAAGCCCGCGCTCTCCCGCGGTGAGATCCAGGTGGTGGGCGCTACCACCTTCAACGAATACCGCAAGCATATCGAAAAAGACGCCGCATTGGAACGGCGTTTCCAGCCCGTGAAGGTGGAGGAGCCCTCCATTGAGGACGCCTATAAAATGCTCAAGGGCATCAAGGAATACTACGAAAACTACCACAAAGTCCGTATTTCCGATTCGTTGCTCTATAAAACCGTAACGCTTTCGGAACGGTATATCAACGACCGTTTTTTGCCCGATAAGGCCATCGACCTTTTGGATGAGGCCTGCACCTGCGCCAATCTGCGCAACAAGGCCATCAGCGATTACGAAGAAGCCCAGATGCGGCTTGCCGACCTGAAGGAGACCGAAAACGATCTGGTTTCCGATACCGAAAATCCGGATTATGAGGAAATCGCAAAGGTCAAGGCCGATATCATGCAGTGCGAAAACCAGCTGCCCGCCCTCAAAGAAAAGGCGGAGGACAACTTCGTGACCGAGGATGATCTCGCGCGGGTCATCAGCCTGTCCACCGGCATCCCTGTCCGGAAGATCATGGACGGCGATATGAGCAAGCTTTCACAGATGGAGGAGCATATCAAGGCCCGCATTATCGGGCAGGATGAAGCCGTGGAGGCTGTATGCGCCGCTGTCCGCCGCGCGAGAGTACGGCTGAGCCCCATCAAGCGTCCGGCGTCCTTTATCTTTGTCGGTCCCACCGGCGTCGGGAAAACGGAGCTTGTAAAGCAACTGGCAAACGAGCTGTTCGACACGCCCGAAACGCTGATCCGGCTCGATATGTCGGAGTTTATGGAAAAGCACAGCGTTTCCCGGCTGATCGGTTCTCCGCCCGGTTACGTCGGCTACGACGAGGCGGGGCAGCTGACCGAAAAGGTTCGCCGCAAGCCCTATTCGGTGGTACTGTTCGACGAAATCGAAAAGGCGCACCCCGATGTGATGAATATCCTGCTGCAGATATTGGATGAAGGCAAGACCAACGACGCGCAGGGCAGAACGGTGAGCTTTGAGAACACCGTGATTATCATGACTTCGAACGCCGGCAGCGAACGCAGCGAATCGATGCTGGGCTTCGGGAAAACGGTGAACGACGCCAACAAAGAAAAAGCCCTGAAGGCCCTGCGGGAGTTCCTGCGTCCCGAGTTTATCGGCAGAGTGGACGAGGTGATCGTTTTTAACACGCTGACAGAAGAAGACTATAAAAAAATTGCGAAGCTTTTGCTGGATGACTTCGTGCCGGCGTTGCGCGACAAAGGGATCCGCCTCCAAATCGCCGACGAGGTTCCCGCCTTTATCGCCAAAGAAGCCGCAGGCGGTACCCGGGGCGCCCGGGATATCCGGCATTATATCCGCAAAACGGTGGAGGACCCCATCACCGATATCCTGGTCGGGTCTTATGATAAGGATATCAGCGAGATCAACGTCGGTCTGTTTGAGGGGAAGATCACGGTGACGTGGCAATAAAACCGGGAGCTGCAGATCCACAGCCCATACGATAATATAACACCTGACGGCAGCGTGCGGAAACGCCGGGTCGTCAGGTGTGTTTTCTTGTTTTACCGGAAACTGTCTTATCGGATCGTCACGGATTATGGGCAGTCTGTTACTGTGTTTTCGATTTTGCGACGGCTATGCCGGCGGGGGAGAGATGTTCCTCCGCAAAGGGATACGTGACGGTGCGGTCCCAGTCGATTCCGGACGAAAGGCCGCCTTCCTGGTGCGGCTCCTCATAGGTCAGTCTGATCTCCTGCGGTTCCCCATTCTTGCCGTATCCCACAGAATAGCGGATGGAAGAGGAAAAATAGGGACGGTCATCGTCAGAATAGGGGTTTGCCCGTTCCAGAAATTCCTCCGATAGGAAACCGCGGTTCAAGTCAC
Source organism: Oscillospiraceae bacterium (assembly GCA_902782845.1). Classification (GTDB taxonomy): domain Bacteria; phylum Bacillota; class Clostridia; order Oscillospirales; family Acutalibacteraceae; genus RUG806. Next base: position 12,365 of record CACZOP010000001.1, read on the forward strand.
GCCAGGTTTCGACCGCAGGGCCGGAAGAATCGGGCGCTGCCGGCGCTTTGGCGCTGTCCGCTCTCGCTGCCGGGGTGTTGCCCGTAATCAAACCGCTTGATTGTGTTCCGCTTGATTTCGTCCTGCTTACGTTGTGCTTTTGAACGCTGCCGGGGGCTTCTTTTGTCGGATCGTCGCCGGTCGGATTTCGCCTGATCTTGCGAAAGAGATTGCCGATATGGTAAGCGACGTTTCCGGAAACATAAGCAAAAAAGAAGAGCAGTCCGACGCCAAGCGCCGGGACGAGAATGAGCAGCAGAAAAGACGTGATTTCAACCAGGTGTTCTTGCATGATGCCGTTGCCTCCCTTTGATCCGCGGCAGGATGCCGGCGCGGATCGCTTTTTTACTGCTTATAGTTTACACGATACAGCGCGAAATGTAAACGGTTTCAATGGTTTTTATTTTGCTTTTTTTTACAAATGGCATTGATTTTTATTAAAAATAAATGTATAATTATGCTATTATTGGATTTTCTTTGCAAATAAAAAAGAAAGGGGTTCAATGATGGAAGAATCGAACACCCAAAAAAAAGAAGGCCTGCAGCTCGATAAAAAAACGATTATCGGCATTACCGCGGTGTTGCTGGCGGTCTGGATCTTTGCCGGCGTTCTGACGCAGATCCTTCCCCGGGGGGAATACAGCACGGTCATCGATCCCGAGAGCGGAAAAGCGGAGATCACCGCCGATAGCGAGTATCAGCCGATCCCGGATTATCGGATGCCTCTGTGGAAGATCGTCGCCGCCCCCGTTATGGTGTTCGTGGAACCTGAAACGCGCGACACCGGTATGACGGGCATTCTGATTATCGCTTTTATCGTCTTGATGGGCGGAACCTTCCTGCTGTTGGACAGGGCGGGGGTATTGCGCTATTTCGTTGCTGTCGTGATACAGAAATGCCAAAAACGGAAATACCTTCTGCTGGCCCTGTTGGTATTTTTCTTCATGCTCCTGGCGTCCACCGCCGGTATTCTCGAAGAGAGTGTAACGCTGGTGCCCATCACCGTTGCCGTGGCGCTGGCGTTGGGCTGGGATTCTCTCGTGGGGCTTGGCATGAGCCTCGTTGCCGTGGCGTTCGGATTTACCGCCGCCACATTCAATCCGTTTAACGTGATGACCGTGCAGAAGCTTGCCGGGGACGTGGAGATTTTTTCGGGGCTCTGGCTGCGTCTTATTACCTTTGCTCTGGTCTACGCCGTGCTTGTTACCTTTTTGCTGATATACGCGAAAAAAGTGGAGCGCAAGCCCGAAAAGAGCCTGGTTTACGAAAGCGACCGGGCGCTCAGGGAACGGTACGTATCCGAGGATCCGCAGGCGGCGCTCTCGGACCGTGCGGCAGGCAAGGGCGCGAAGGCTTTTGCCTTTTGTCTGCTTGGCGCTTTCATTTGCATATTGCTCGATTTTATTCTGGGAATGCAGGGCACGCTTTCCATGGGCGGTCTGGCGCTGTTCTTTGTGCTGGGCGGCCTGCTCGCGGGCTTTTTTGCCGGGATGCGAGGAAAACAGCTGCTTTCGGGCTTTGGCGAGGGTGTGAAAACCATCGCCCCGGCGCTGCCGCTCATCGTCATTGTGATCGCTGTCGCCTATATCCTGAATCAGGGGAGGATCATGCACACCATCCTGTTCCACGTGTACGGTCTTCTGTCTAAAACCGGGCCCTACGGCGCGATCCTGATCATTTTCCTTTTTATCGCTTTGTTGGAATTCTTTATCGGCTCCGGCACCGCCAAGGCGTTCCTTGTGATGCCGCTGGTGATCCCGCTGGCGCATCTCATGGGGATCAGCTCCAACACCGTGGCGCTGACCTTCAGCATGGCGGACGGTTTTACGAATCTTCTTTATCCCACCAGCGGGGTCATGATCATCGCCATCGGTCTCATCGGCGTTTCCTATGGAAAATGGCTCAGATTCAGCTGGAAGCTCTTCCTGATGGAAGCTGTGGCGGCCGTGGCCGTGATGCTCTTTGCGGTGTTCATCGGCTATCACTGAGCGAACAAAAAGAATCGATATGAAGATAGAAAAACGAAGCACCCCGGATTTGGGCGCTTCGTTTTTTGATATGCTTTTTACGTGCTCGAAAAAATCGGTTGTTTTAACGAATATCCGGTTTCAGTTCTGGTTCTCAACGAGCTGTTCGTTTTCTTCACGACGTTGTGCGCGGATCTTTTCAAGGTCGCGGTACATCTGCTCTTTCGTTTCACCCTCCACGTTATACAGCGTTTTCAGAATGATGGATTTAAGCAGATTGCTCGTCGCGTAGCCGAAGAGCAGGAACGCAAGGAGCCACAGGCAGGTGTTCATATAGGTGGGCTGCGCCTGCATGGTTTTTACAAGGTCGCCTTCGGTGGAAGACTGATAGCCGACCCACGCGATCAGGAAGGGGATCATCAGGTCTTTCAAGTAGTTGAGTCCGGTCAGGATCCAGCCCGGGATCACGCCCTGGATCGCTTCCATACGCTCGCCGGTCTGCCATTCCAGATAGTCGTAGTATTCCACCACGAAGTGGGAGTTGGAAAGCTCCTGAATACCGATGCCCACACCGAAGAGGAAATAGAAAACGTAGAAGAAAATGCTGTTCCAGCCCTGGAAGAACATCAGCCCCATTTTTGCTTCCGCAAAGCAGATCATAAACAAAACAAAGGCGGAAATCATCGCGTAAGGCCCGCAGAATTTCAGCAGTTTTGTGGGTTCGTGCTTTTTCGCAAGCTTCGCGCAAATCACATTGCCGATCACGGTTCCGGCGGCAGTGGGGAGGGTGAGCAGCAAATTCTTGGAGGAGCCCACCGTGATCGCCGCAAGAAGGGTGGAAAACTTGCCGAGCGCCGCCAGCACGTTTACCCACTGCATATACTGATATGCGCGGTAATTCCGGTATTTAAACAGCGAGAACAGGGCTTTTGAAACCTTTACCTTTTCTTTCTTCGGCAGCTCGATCCGCTCGTGGCAGAACAGGCCGCACATCAGATTGCCGATGGCTGTCACGATCGCCGCTACGATCGCAAGCGTCATATACATGGCGTTTTTGTCGTCGCTGAACAGGCCGTATACAAAGGTTGCAAGGTAGGCCGCGCCGTAACCCACGTAGTAAAACAGCTGCCACGCGGTGGCTACGGTTTTCTTTTCTTTGTGGTTCGGCGAGATCACCTGCGCGATGTTCAGGCCAAGGTTGTTGAAGGCGTTGAACACCGTTTGGGTCAGGGCGATACCATACCGGAACAGCGTCATCTGCTGCAGCGTCCAGCCCGTCGGCACATAGAAATACAACACGGTCATTATAAACATCGGAACCACGCAGATCACCAGCCACTGGCGGTAGCGCCCCCAGCGGGTTTTCCATTTCTGCACCAGAATGCCCGAGAGCAGGCCTACAAGGATGCCCGCTAACGTGGTGATGGTGGTTTGCACCGCAAGGATGCTCGCGATTTGGTCCGCGCCGACGCCCACCGAACCGAAATACAGCTCATGTAAAAAAGCCGCGGCAAGCGTGCCGGTGAGGGTCGTGCCGAACATGCCGCCCACGCGCGCCATCATCAGGCAGAGGTATTCAAACTTTGTTACGTATTTTTTTTCTCCCGAAGCAAGCGATCCGGCCGGCGCTGC
>CACZOP010000002.1 GCA_902782845.1 Oscillospiraceae bacterium
GGCGAATGATCATCCCGACATGGTTACCTTCGGCATGTATGAATTCGGCGACTACACCACCGACTGCACGCTGAGTGAAAACGAACGCCTGCACAAAAAGGAACTGAAAAACAACCGGGCGCCCAACGAAGAATTCGACGCCACCTTATGCAGGCACCTGTATAAAAGCGAGATTTTCAGAAAAGCGCAGATCCGTTTTGATCCGATGATCCGGGCGTGCGAGGATAACGTGGTCCACTTTATCTATGACGGCCGGGTCGGAACGACGGCGATGATCGAACAGGTGGGATACTTTTACAGAAAACGCCGCGGAAGTCTTTCCTCCGGCTCAGCGGAAGCCTATTACGAGTCGCGGGTCCGGATCGCGACGCTGTTTCTGGATTTTTACCGCCGGAACTACGGCAACCACTATATCGCGGGCTATCTGCTCTCGTCGCAGCTGAAAATGGCCTTGCACCACATTGCAAAAATGAAGAACCCGCGGCGCAGGAAAGAGCTGAACCGGCTGAAGGCGCTGCAGCTTTTTCCGTTATCCATCGACCCGAAGGACACGTATTTTGAAAAAAAACGGACCGGAAGCTCCGCCTGGGACCGCAGGTATAACGAGATGTACAATTCCATCTACACACGGAAAGGCTACCGCTATATCCGCGCCGCCGTGGTGACAAAAAAGATCAGGCAGCGGCTGCATTTTTAAGCAACAGTCTTTTTGCACAAATTCTTTGGTTTTTGCTGCATTTTGCAAAAAACCGTCCTATGGTATTTTTTGAACGACGCGCGAAGGAGGATCCGGACGTGCAGCACCCGTATTTATTCTTTTCAAAAGCGGATATCGATCGATTCCGTGAAAAAACAAAAACCGACCCGGCGGCAAAAGCGCTTTATGAAAACGCCACAGCAAAGGCGGAGGAATGCCTGAACGAACCCTTCGTCACGTGGGAAGAGGCGGACGGCGGCAGCACCCTGCACGGCAGCTTCGGTTTGCTGAACCAACAGGCAAACCGTTGGTATACGCCGCTGGGGCTGAAATATCTGGTCGAGGGGGACGTCCGCTGCGCCGAACGGCTCAGAGATCTGACGGCGCATTTCATCGGCTTTGAACGCTGGTATGCCAGAAGCTTTGCCGAACGCAAACCGAACGCCTGGCATTCGGACCTTTGTTCCACCAACACCACGCTCGCGCTGGGCAGGATCTTCGATCTGATCCGGGATTTTCTCACGCCGGAGGAACGGCTGCAGCTGGCAGGCGGGATCTTTGAAAAAGGCGTAAAGCCGGCGCTGGGCGACTGGGCTCTGCCCGAGACCCGCATCCACGCGCTGGAATCCATGGGGCACAACTGGTGGGCGGTGTGCATCGCCGAAACCGCCGTCGCGCTGCTGGCGCTGCAGGACGACCTGCCAACGGAAGACTGCCACGGTATTTTCAACTGCGTTGACAGGGCGCTGGCGGATTATCTCACCTACCCCGGCAACACGCTGTTCAACAAAACCCGCAGCTTTGACGACCGGGGCATGTTCTATGAGGGTATGAGCTACGACAACTACGGCACCGGCTCGCTGCTGCGGTATCTGTGGTGCAGGGAACGCTGTTCCGGCAAAAACGACGTAATCCGCAATGCGCTGCCGGCGGGGCTCTGCGACGCGCCGCTCTGCTTCCTGTATCCCAGAACGGAAAACGGAAAAACAGCATACTATTCCCTTGATTTCTGCGACAACGCAAAAGAAGTCTGCCCGGATCTGCTCGCCGATTTCGCTGTGCGGTTGGGGCTTGCCACCGCGCCGATGCGGGCGCTCGCGTCCACACACGCCGCCGACGTGTGGGATACCGTTGCGGGATACGATCCTTCCACGCTGCGGGGATCCCTGGAATCATTGCCGAAAACCGCCGTTTTTTCTTCCGGCTACGCTATCACCCGCGATACCTGGGCGCCGGACGGCACACTGCTGGCGGTACGCAGCGGCTACTGCTGGAACCACGCCCACAACGACGCGGGCAGCTTTGTGATCTTCCACAAGGGCAAGACCTTCTTTACCGACAGCGGCACCTGCAGCTACAGCGATCCGCTGTATCACGCCTTCTACTGTCAGGACGCGGCGCACAGCGTGGTGCGTGTGGGCGACAAAGGACGGCGGGACGAAGAACTCTATCGCGGCACCCGTTTCCCGGGCGCGATCACCGACCGCTGCGAAGGGGACGACTGGTTTTTTTTCCAGGCGGATTCCACCGGTCCCATGGCGCATCTCTGCTCCCGCCTCTACCGGAATTTCATCTGGATCGAAAACCGCCTGCTGGTGATCGTGGACGACGTCTACTGCCACGAGCCGGAGACCGTGCAGCTTTCGTTCCACTTTGACGGGACCTACCGGCAGGAGCCGGACGCGATATTCTTTGACAACGGCGGTATGACGGCGAAGCTCGTTTCTCACACCCCCGCCATGACGCTCGCGGAAAAAATCGGACATCCCCACGAAAAACCGACGGAAGATAAAATCTATATTGAGCTGCGGGACGAAGAAACGGCGCGCACCCACACGCTGATCCACACGCTGGAACTGGACCCCGAAACCCGCGGCGTGACGATCCGGACGCTGAAAAGCGAAAACGCCGACGGCATATTGATCACCGACGGCGATACGCAACGGGAGATCTGGTACAACCATCTGGCGGACGGCCACGTGATGCACGACAATTCCCAGACCGGGATCGCCGGCTTCGATACCGACGCCTATATGCTGATGCTCACCCGCAACAAACGGGAGGACACCTTGCGCGCGCTTGTGGTCTGCGGCAGTTTTCTACGCAGGGACGGCAAGGTGCACCTGAGCAGCTTTGCCAAGGTCACAAAAGAAGTGCTCGTGGAAGTGTAAACGCCCGGCAGATCGGAATTTATCCGTCTGTTCTGCGGAGAAATATCCTGTTAAACAAAAAACGAACGGAAAAGGCGGCCGGCGTCACTTTCCGTTCGTTCCTTTTTTATGCTTTTCCGGCGGGGGTTAAGTCGCGGACGGATCCTCCCCCGTTTCCGCGACTGCGGCCGCAAGCGCTTTTTTCTTTTTCCGTATGCTCATAAACACGGACGCGCCGATGGCAAAAAGAAGCGCCGGCAGCGCGTAGAGATAAGAAAAGGGATTGGAAAGATCTCCTTTTACCCCCAACAGCGTCCAGAGAACGTTGAGCACCAGCATACCCAGATTCGCCGCCGGGAAATACTGCCGGAAAGGAATGCCCACGGCGCCGAAGATCAGGCTGCTCAGATCGGAGGGCATAAAGCCGCCCGCCTTGAACACAAACACCACGGCAAAACTGTTTTCATCGGCAAAATCGTCCAGTTTTCTGATGGCTTTGAATCTGCCCGAAAGCGCGCGGACCATATCCTGACCGGTGAACTTGCCGAGATAATAGGGCAAAATCAGGCTCAGGGCGGTGGCAATCAGGTTTACCAGCACCGCCAGCCAGAAATTGCCGAAAACGATGCCGGACAAAACGAAAAGCACCGCGGGCGGGAACACAAGCGCAAAGGATTTTACGATGCTGAACCCTATGATGATCAACGCCGCTGTGAGCGTACCGCCGGTAAGGTATTTGGTGAGTTCTCCCGCGTTTTTGACCGA
>CACZOP010000003.1 GCA_902782845.1 Oscillospiraceae bacterium
ATCATGGATATGTTCCCGCGGCTGACGGTGGTGGCGGCGCACATGGGCGGCTGGAGCGTGCAGGATTACGCCCTGCCCCTGCTGCGGAAAAAAGAAAACTGCATCGTTGACACTTCCTCCTCCCTTTCGAACATGACGGTGGACTACGCCCTGCGGCTGATCCGCGCCTACGGGTCGGAACGGGTGTTCTTCGGTACCGATTACCCCGTGGGGAACGTGGAAACGGAGGTCCGCCTGCTGGAATCGCTGCCCCTGTCGGACGACGAGAAGGAACGGATCGCTTTTTGCAACGCGCAGCGTTTTTTTGCCGAGGTCGGCGCCGACTGATCCCGAAGGGGGCACCTCTTTCGCATCAGCCGCATAGGCTGATACCGAGGTGAACTGTTTTGATGGACCGGGCGAGAAACGTCGCTTATAAAAAAATTGATTTTACAGAGGCAAAGCGCCTTTTGAACATACTGCCGGGAGCGGTGCTGCTGGACGTGCGGGAAGAAGAAGACTTCCTTGCCGGCCACGTGCCGGAAGCCCGGCTGCTTCCGTTGGAAGAGATCACCGCCGAAACCGCGGCGGCGCGGATCCCGCATAAATCCGACCCCGTTTTTCTGTATTGCAGCGCGGGCGTACGCAGCGCAGTGGCGGCGGAGAAGCTGCTGCGGTTGGGTTACAAAACCCTTTACGACGTCGGCGGCCTCACAGAGCGGGAATATACACAACAGTAAGACCGGGCGAAACAAGAACCTATGAGACGTAAAAATAGCGACCTTTTAAACGGGCCGCTGCTGAAAAACTGCATATACTACACCGTGCCCATCATCCTCTCGGGCGTGCTGCAGCTGCTGTTCAACGCCGCCGATCTGGTGGTGGTGGGGCAATTCTGCGGCAGCGTTTCGGTGGCGGCCGTGGGCGCGACCGGCTCGCTCATCAACCTGATCGTGAATCTGTTTATCGGGCTTTCGGTGGGCGCGGGCGTACTGGTGGCGCAGGGCATCGGCGCAGGCAGCTACGAAACGGTACACCGCACCGTGCATACGGCGATCCCCGCCGCGGTTCTGGGCGGATTGTTTTTAACCGCCGTGGGCGTGTTCGGTTCCCGGATTTTTCTGGAATGGATGAAAACGCCCGACGACGTTATAGGGCTTTCCGCCGTTTATATGCAGATCTATTTTTGCGGCATCATCGCCGTGCTGCTCTATAATTTCGGCGCTTCGATCCTGCGCGCCACCGGCGATACGAAGGGGCCGCTCCTCTTTCTCACCGCCGCGGGCGTGGTCAACGTGCTGCTGAATCTCCTGTTCGTGATCGTGCTGAAAATGGACGTGGCGGGCGTGGCGCTTGCCACCGCGTTGTCGCAGGTTCTGGCGGCCGGCCTTGTGATCGCTTCGCTCATGCACCGCACCGACGCCTGCTGTTTTCGCCTGAAGGACGCCCGGTTTTATAAAGCCCAGCTTTTGCAGATGCTGAAGATCGGGGTGCCGGCCGGGGTGCAGGGCTCGCTGTTTTCCATCTCCAACGTGCTCATCCAGAGCGGCGTGAATTCCTTCGGCTCGGTGGCCATGTCCGGGAACGCTGCCGCCGCCAACATCGAGGGCTTCGTTTATACCTCCATGAATTCGCTGCACCAGACGGCGGTGAATTTCACCGGGCAGAACTACGGCGCGAAGAAATACGACCGGATCGCCAGGATCGCCGCCTGCACGCTGGGCTGTGTGACCGTGGTGGGCGCGGCGATGGGCGTATCGGGCCGCGTGTTTGCCCGCTCGCTGCTTTCGATTTATATCACCGACTCCCCCGCCGCCGTCGCCTACGGAACGGTGCGCATGAACTACATCTGCCTGCCCTATTTCCTCTGCGGGCTCATGGACGTGACGACGGGGATCCTGCGGGGCATGGGCGCTTCGATGCTGCCCATGATCATCTCGGTGGCGGGCGTGTGCGGCCTGAGGATCTTCTGGATCGCGGCAGTGTTTTCAAGGCCGCTGTATCACACGCCGCAGGTATTGTATCTCTCTTATCCCATCTCGTGGACGATCACCTTTGCCGCCGAACTGGCGGTTTATCTCGTGCTGCTCCGCCGGCTGCGCCGCGGCGCAAAAGCTGATAAGCAAGGCAGTAGCCGGTAAACGCCGCCAAAAGATCCGCGCGCTTTTTTAACAACAGCATTCCGCCGCAAAGAAAACATAGCGCGACGGTACACAACAAGTCGCCTCCGCCGATATGCGGCGGGGCGCTTTTTTTATAAAACGAGAGCAGCGCGTAGAAAGCCGCGCCGCCGTCCAGAAAAGAAAGCGGCAGCAGATTGCCGCCGCCCAACAACAGATTTACCGTGATAAAACGCCGCAGCCCCTCCCGCGGCAGAAAAAGGAACAAAACCGCGCCCGCCGCCGCCAGCGCGAAATTGCACAGCGGCCCCGCAAGCGCTGCCGACGCCGTCTGCCGGTAAGAAAGCGAAGCAAAGGCGTCATCCGACAGCCGCAGGCCGCCGGGCAGCAGCGTAAGGGTCAGGTTTTTACAGCCGAAGCGCAGCAGAAGGAAGGCGTGGGCGCATTCGTGCAGCGCGGCGCAAAGCAGCAGCGTAAAGAGCTCTCCCCGCGCCCGCCCCTGCAGAGTCAGGGCGAAAAACACGGCGAACAAAAACGTGAGGCGGATCCGCAGATTTTTCAGCTTAAACCACACGCACCGCGCCCTCCAGCAGATAGTCGGGGTCGCGCTTCACCCCGTCGATATGGACTTCAAAATGCAGATGCGGGCCCGTGGCCAGCCCCGTTTGCCCCACGAAGGCGATCACGTCCCCCTTGCGGACCTTCACGCCCGCCTCCACGTTCAGGCGGGAGCAATGACAGTATAGGGTCTCCAGGCCGCCTGCATGGCGAAGCTTCACATAATTCCCGCTCATTTCGCCGATACCGGCGCTCTCCACCTCGCCGTCCAACGCGGCGTAGATCGGCGTGCCCTCCGGGGCTGCCAGATCCTTGCCAGAGTGGAAGCTCACCGTGCCGTAGATGGGATGCACCCTCTCGCCGAACTCCGAGGTCACGCGCCCCGCCACCGGCAGCACGGGTGTATCGCCCACCGCGTAGCAGCGGAAACTCACGAGCTTCAGCTCGCGCACCCCGGTGATATCCTCGCCGCCCGTGCCGGTTTCTCCGGCTGCCGCGTCGGTTGTCGGCGGCTCCCCTTTCGTTTCGTTTACGGGTGCGTCGGCGGCTTGCGCTTCGTCCCGCGCTTCGTTTTCGGCCTGCGTGTTTTCCGGTTCTGCCTGTGCGGCGGAAACAGCTGCGTCTTCCTCTCCAAAAAACGGGAAGAAGGTGATCTCGTTCAGATTGCAGTCCTTTGCCGTAAGCGCCGAGAACTCCGCTTTCAGGCGGGCAAACAGAGAACCGTTGGTTTTCATCGCAAGAAAAATCACCGCGAACAGCAGCGCGCAGACCGCAAGCTGCAATACGGTCAGTTTTAAGAAGTCGTCGTTTTTCCGCTGCCTTTTCGGCGCCGTGTTTCGCATCGGTCCCATCCCCTCCGGCGTTATTCTGCTTTCAGTATACGCGCGGCGGGGCGGAAATATGTCTGCAAAGCGTGCCGGGACCCGTATAAACCGCCCGGGCCCCGTTTTTTTCGGTTTTGGTTTGGTGAAATCCGTTTATTTCGGTTTTGGCTTGGTGAAAAAAGAAACGATCAGCGCCGCCAGCATCGCCGCCATGATCCCGGCCGCCCCGGCGGTCAGCGGCCCGCTGAGCACGCCCAGCAGCCCCTGCTCCTCCACCGCCTGCTTCGTTCCGACCGCCAGCAGATTCCCGAAGCCCGCCAACGGGACCCGCGCGCCGGAGCCCGCGAAACCGATCAGCTTATCGTAAACGCCGAAAGCGCCCAGCGCCACGCCGGACACCACATAGCCCACCAAGATCCGCGCCGGCGTGAGCCTCGTTTTGTCGATCAGGATCTGGCCGATCACACACAGCGCGCCGCCCACCAGAAACGCCCATAAAAATTTCATGCCGCATACCACTTCTTCCGGATTTACTTTGTATTTTCACTTGTAGTATTTCCCGGAAGAAAGAAAAAATCCGTCGCTCCCCACAAAAAAAACCGGCGTTTCTGCCGGTTTCGGGATATGCGTATTTACAAAAAGCTTACTTGAACGCGCAGGTATTCAGCCAGTTGACGTACAGGCCGAACCACTGATCCGCCGTGGGGGTGGCTTTGGCGAGCCCCAGACCGTGGCCGCCGTGGGGGAAGACGTGCAGCTCGCAGGGGACCCGTTTTTCCCGCAGCGCGCCCGCCAGCAGCAAAGCGTTTTCCACCGGGACGAGCTGATCCTCCGCCGTGTGCCAGATATAGAACGGCGGGGCGTTCTCCCTTGCGATCAGGGGCGCCGAAAGCGCCCTGCAAAGCGCTGGGTCCGCAGGGTCGCCCACGGTGTTTTCGGGCATGGTGGGGCACACCTTGTCGCCCGTGAGCATGGTCACGGCGTAACAGGCGCAAACGCTGTCCGGCCGGGCGGAAACAAGGTCGATTTCGTCGGTTTTCGGTTCCGCCGCGTCAAAGCGCAGGCCGGTCATACAAACCAGATGTCCGCCGGCGGAAAAGCCCAGCGTCCCGATGGCGTCGGGATCGATATGCCATGCCTTCGCATGGTAACGCACCGTGCGGATCGCGCGGCGGGCGTCGATTTCCATACAGGGGTGGCGGTAGGGATTCACCCTGTACTGCACCATGCAGGCGTGGAAGCCCGCGGCGTTGAGCGCTTCGCAGATCTCAACGCCCTCGTAGCTTTCGCAGCGGCACGTGTAGCCGCCGCCGGGAAACACCAGCACGCAGGGACGGACGTTTTCTCCGGGGAGAAGAAACGGGATCAGGGCGGGCGGAGCCTGCCCGAAAGCGGGATTCCAAAGGGGGATCAGGTCCGTGGAGGACCAGAGTGAAAGAGAGGTTTGCGACATGATATCGGCTCCTTTAAAATAATCGGAATGCAAAGGTCGGAATTCGGAGTTGATTTCCGCTCCACGCAGTCGCTTTGCGACAACGCTCCGGAGAGAGGAGAACCGGGGGTGCAGTGATTCCGCCCGATTTATCTTCTTTTTTCGCCGCCGCATCCTGCCTCCCTCTCCGGGAAAAGCATCACTGTTGAAACTGTAACGGAACGGGGGAATTTTACAATACTCCGCATTCCGGAATCCGAATTCCGCATTGGTCAGGCTTCCGGCACCGCGAACTGTATCGCCGCGGGAACGATCTCCACCTCAAAATGATTCTCATAAATGATCTCCCCGTCCAGCGAATAGGCGAAGCCCTCGGGGGCGTCCACCTCCACTTTTTTCGCCTGCCGGTAGGTCACGATATCCTGCATTTCGGGGCGGTCCAGATGTTCGCCGTTGGTGTAGGGCGTTAAGATCTTTACAAAGCGCAGGCGGGAGATGGGCTTGATGATACAAACCTCCATGAGGCCGTCGTCGGTTTTTGCCCGGGGCGCGCAGCGGAAGGAGCCGCCCACGTACTGGCCGTTGGCCAGCGTGCACAAAAGACCCTTGCCGTCGGGGTTCAGCGTTTCGCCGTCCGCTTTTACGGTAAAGCTGTTGTTCATGCTCTTGATCAGAGCGGTCACCACGCCCTTGGTGTAGGCGTTCTTGTTGCCGTGGCCGGTTTTTTCCCGCTCTTTGTTGATAGTAATGGCAACGGTGGTGTCAAAGCCGAAGTTGATCACATTGTGGGCGTAGCGGTTCCCGGCCTTCAGAAGATCCAGCGGGCGCGCGGGGGCTTCCATCAGCGCTTTCACGGAAGAGAAGGTCCCGGCGCCGCCGAATACCTTTACAAAGTCGTTGCCGCTGCCGCAGGGATACACCGAAACGCTCACGTTTTCTTTTTTCACAGCGCCTGTAACCACCTCGTTCAGCGTGCCGTCGCCGCCGCAGGCGATGAAACGGACCTCCGTGCCGGGATGTTCTTCGCACCATTTGTTCACGTAAACGGTGGCGTCGCCGGGCGCCTTGGTCTCATACACTTCGATATCTTCCTTTTCGGGAAGCGTGGCGACGGTGCTGCGCAGAAGCGCCGCCTGATTCGCAACGCCCGCCTTCGGATTCACGATAAACACGAATTTCATAACAATCTGTCCTTTCGGTTTTTATTATTGATTTTACCCCAGAAGTATGCCAACCGTGATCAGACACTCGCCGAGAATATATGTCAGCATCACGGTAAAGTGCTTTTTGAAGATCAGATCCTCTTTCTTGTGATACCGCACAAGGTAGAGCGTGCAGTCGGAAATGAAGAAGAACACCGCGCCCACATACGCCAGCACGGCACCCACGGTGCCCAGCGTCATGAGCCGCGACAGGGCAAAGAGGTTCATGGTGGAGTTGAACAGCAGATAGAGGATCATGGGAACCAGCATGGGCTTCGGGAGGTTTTCTTTCAATGAAAGGGTCACCGCCACCGATACGCCGTAATACACCACGGCAACGGGCACGAGGACAAACAGGTTCACCCGGTTCCAGACGATATCCCCCAGGTAGACGAACATAAAGAAAATGTGGCTGATGAGAAAGCTGACGCCGCCCATTACAAACCACTTGTTGCCGTGGGGCATCAGCAACACGTCGCCGAGCCAGCTGGTGGCCAGCGCCGCCACCAGGATCCACGATACGGGGCGGGCGGCAAAGCAGTAGGCCGCAAGCAGCGTCAGCAGCAGCAAAGGCTTGGTATAAGCGCGCATTTTGCCCCGCTCCATCCAGGTGTGGATCAGATGGATCACGCTCACAATGGAGAAAAGCGCGAAAAAGATATAACTGACTGTCATCATAAGATCCGTTTCCTCTCTTTAATAAAGTTCGATCGCAGCAATGATCGGGAAATGATCCGAGGGATAAGCGCCGTCGATCTTTTCGGCGATCACCCGGTAGCTTCGGCCATACCCGCGGTCTGACGCAAAGAGAATGTGGTCGATGGGCTTTTCCCCTTTGGTGGAAAGCTTGTAGTACCCGTGGAAGGTGCCGAGATCGCTTGTTTCGGGGCTCACTGCCATGGCGTCGACAAAGCCGCCGTCGATCAGGGTCTTGTATGCCGCGGTGTTGGTTTTGCAGTTGAAATCGCCGGTGATTACCACAGGCAGCCCCGGGGCGTATGCCGCCGCCTTTTCCGGCAGCAGCTCCGCCGAACGGTTGCGGCTCACCACCGAAAGATGGTCCCAGTGGGAATTGAATACCGCAAAGGAAAAGCCGCTTTCTTTTTCGGCGAGCACCGCCCAGGAGCAGATCCGGTTATAGCGGGAACCCCAGGTGCGGGAAGGGGTATCGGGCGTATCGGAAAACCAGAAGGTCCCGCCCGAGATCAGGCTGTATTTTCCGGTATTATAGAACACGGGGGAGTATTCGCCAGCGGTTTCTTCTTTGTCTCTGCCGCGGCCCACAAAGGCGTATTCCGGCATGGCTGCGGCGATGCGGTCCATCCAGTCTTTGTTCGCTTCCTGCAGGCAGAACACGTCCGGCATTTCGTTCCGGATGTTGGCGATCACCCCCGACGCGCGTTTCTCGTGGCTGTGGATCAGATCGTCCACCACATAGACGTTGTAGCTCATCACCCGGAGCAAATGCGTTTCGGTTCCCTCCGGCGGCGGGCTCTGGCTCTGCGCCGGCACCGAAGATACCAGCCCGAAGATCGCCAGGAAGAGGGCGATCAGTTTTTGGAGCACTGTCATGGCAGGCGCCTCCTTCCGATAATCTTACGCTTCCGGACACAGCGCCGCAAGCTCTGCGTTCACGCCGTCCTCACAGCTCCGCATGGCGAGGATGGTTTCTTCCATCAGCGTTTCCAGCGGCACGCCCATGCGCTCGGCGCCGGTGCGGATCACGTCGCGGGAACAGCCCGCGGCAAATTTTTTATCCTTGAACTTCTTTTTAAGGCTGGAAACCTCCAGATCCTGCACGCTTTTCGAGGGCCGCATCTTAACGGCGGCGCCGATGAGCCCTGTTAATTCGTCGGCGGCAAAGAGGATCTTTTCCATTTCATGGACGGGCTCCACGTCGGAGCAGATACCGTAGCCGTGAGAACAGACCGCGCGCACCGCTTCGGGAGAAGCGCCGATCTCCGCCAGCAGCTCCGGCGCTTTCTGACAGTGCTGCTCGGGATACTTTTCAAAATCCACGTCGTGCAGCAGGCCGCAAAGCCCCCAGAAATCCACGTCGTTCCCATATCCCTTTTTTTCGGCGAACCAGCGCAGCACCCCCTCTACGGTAAGCGCGTGCCGGATATGAAAGGGCTCCTTGTTGTATTTTTGCAGAAGGGCGAGGGCTGTCGCCCTGTCAAAGCCTGTTTCCATACGGTTTGATCCTCCTTTGTGCATTTTCACCTTTTATTTTGCGCTTTCGCCGCCTGTTTGTCAATATTTAATTCCCATAATAAAAAGAAAATCTTGAAAAAAAAGAAAGGTGTGGTATACTGGACGAAGAAAAACCGGCATCTTCCATTTAACATACAGCAAAGGATGCATCCTGCTTATGGAAAACTTTCTCGTCTCCTTCAACGCCGTCTTCCCCCTCTGCGTCTCCATGGCGCTGGGGTATTTTCTGCGCCGGGTAAAGCTCCTGAACGCCGGGAGTCTGAAAACCCTCAACGCCCTGAGCTTCAAGGTCTTTCTGCCCGTTTATCTGTTCGACAATATCTACCGCACCGATCTGGCGGCGGCCTTCAACGGCAGGCTGCTCTGCTTCGCGCTGACGGCGGTGGGGCTGTTCACGCTACTGCTCATGCTGACGGTACCGCTGCTCGAAAAAGAGAATTCCCGCCGGGGCGTGATGGTGCAGGCCATGTTCCGCAGCAATTTCGCCCTGTTCGGCCTGCCGGTTGCGATCTCTCTCTGCGGAGAAGCCAGGGTGGGGCCTACGTCCCTCCTTGTGGGACTGGTGGTGCCCTTTTATAACGTGCTGGCGGTGATCGTGCTGGAATTCTTTCGGGGCAAAAAGCCGGATCCCATGCAGATCATCAAGGGGATATTACGAAATCCGCTGATCGTCGCTTCCGTTCTGGGGGTGGCGGTCCGCCTGCTGGGTCTGGAGCTGCCGGACGCGGCCCGGAAATGCGTAACGGATCTGGGCAGGGTGGCAACGCCTCTGTCGCTGGTGGCGCTGGGCGGCGACTTTAAGTTCGCCGACCTGAAAACCTACAAAAAACAGCTGCTGCTGGCGGTGCCGGGCAAGCTGATCGTAAGCCCACTGCTGATGGTGGGGGCAGGCGTCCTGTTCGGCTTCCGGCAGGAGTTTCTGGTGCCGATCCTCATTTTGTCCGGCGCGCCCACCGCCGTGTCGTCCTACCCCATGGCGCAGCAGATGGGCGGCGACGGGCCTCTGGCGGCGCAGACGGTGGTGCTTACCTCCGCCCTGTCGCTGGGAACGATGTTTTTGTGGATCTTCGCGCTGAAATCAACGGGAATGATCTGAAAAAATCATCCAAAGCCTTGACAAATCCGGCGCTTTCTTTTATCATTAATAAGTTAGAATTATTTTTGTGTTTTTTATTTGTATTTTTTACAAGGAAGCGGCTGCGCCGCTGCGCAGAGCGCTTTCGTATTCGCCGTCGCCGTGCCCGAAGGGCAGATCGGCGAGCGTAATAATGCAGGAAACGAACCGCAGGCAGGAGGAAACGGCAATGTACAAAAAGGTATCCACCGATCTGAATTTCGTGCAGCGCGAAAAGCAGGTGGAACAGTTCTGGAAAGAGAACAGGATTTTTGAAAAGAGCATGGAGGACCGCAAGGGCAAACCTTCTTACGTGTTTTACGACGGTCCCCCCACGGCCAACGGCAAACCCCACATCGGCCACGTGCTCACCCGCGTGATAAAGGATATGATCCCACGCTACCACACCATGAAGGGGCAGATGGTGCCCCGCAAGGCGGGCTGGGATACCCACGGCCTGCCGGTGGAGATCGAAGTGGAAAAGCTTTTGGGGCTGGACGG
>CACZOP010000004.1 GCA_902782845.1 Oscillospiraceae bacterium
ATCCCGGCGGTCAGGAAGAGCCAGCTGTGCACATTTACAACAAAATCAAAGGCGGAAAAACGGTCCTTTCCCCTCTTCCTTCCAACCTGCCGTACCAGGACAAAAACCGTAAAGGCAAAATACAGCACGGCGGCGGCTGGCTGCAGCAAAACGCCGCAGGAAAAAACAATACCGATAAAAAACAATACCAACGGACGGCTTCTTTTTTTGAGCAGTAGCTCAATGAACACGAAAACAAACGCCATATAGCCCATGGTATAATAGTTCATCGTTAAAAAGCCGAACGCATTATAGCCTGTGAACACAACAGCGCACAAAACGGACCACAAACCATACTGTCGTAAAGAAACATAAAGATAACAGAAATAGATCAGCCTGACCACTATGAACAAATACCTGAAGGCGAGAACGATCCCATCCGTTCCGCCTGTGACCGCATAGAATATCCGGAAAGGCAGATATTGCAAAAACGAAGTAATCTGGAATAAATGCCATTCGTCAATTATAAGGCGGTCCCCCAAAATCAACCGATGCGGAATATTCAGATACGCGCATTCATCAGGGACGTGGACACCGTATTTTATCGAATCTAAAAGCAGAAAGGCCGTTGCGATCATCACAGCGACGGCAAGATAATCCGAAAACTTCAGTCGACTGAAAAACGCCTTCATCTGCAGTCCGCGATCCGTTCTTTTTACAGGATTTGCCATTCTCTTATTCTCCATCATAAAAACCGATTCAATTACAGCTTACTATTACCTGATCCCATACTTCTTTTTCACCCTCGGGTAGGCGTTTGCGTACCAGGCCGTCTGTACAAATTCAAGCCCTGCGTTCCATGTGGAAGCAACAAACTCTTTAAGATTGCCGGTTTTTACGGATTTCAGCCCGTCCCTAACCACCTTTTTCGTGAAGGACGAGCGTTTTCCATCTACCTTGAGATCGTTGGCAAGAAAGCTTCGCCACATAAACCAGGAACGGATCACCTTAATATCGATCTCCGGAATATCGGAGTAATTGTATTCAAGCTGTCGGATCGGGTCCTCATCCGCCAGCGTGCGCAGATCTGTAACAGGCGCAATTGTTCCCTCCGAGACCATCTGTTTATAAATATCCGATCCGGGAAGGACAAGAAAAAAATTCAGGTTGATCATCTGTGTATCCAGCCGACAAATCAGGTCCACGGTCTGTCGCGCTTGTGATACAGTCTCACCCGGGTAACCGATAATAAAAGATGCGATGGTTACAATTCCTGCGGCTTTACAATCGGCAATCGTCTGCTCGATCTTATCGTAGGCGATCTTTTTGTTCATGCGTTTGAGGATCTCTTTGGAGCCGCTCTCCACGCCGAAAAAGATCCAACGGCAGCCGGCGTTGTACATATATTCAAAATCCTCTTTGCCGAAGATGCCGATCCGGGTCTGCCCGCCCCAGACGAAATCCAGATTGAGGCTTTTCAGGCTGTCGCAGATCGCGTGCATCTCCCGCACGTTCCGGCACCACAATTCATCCGCGAAATACACGCCGTCCATCCCGTAGTTTTCCACAAGGAAACGGATCTCCCGCAGCAGCGCGTCCATGGGGCGCTGCCGGTAGGTACAGCGGTGAAAATCCTTGTTGTAACAGAAGGTACAGCTGAAAGGGCAGCCCTTTGCCGCGTAAAGATACAGCATTTTATTGCAGCCGTAGGAGGTCTGGAAATACTTTTCCACCTCCACCAGCCGCCAGTTGATATCCGGCAGGATGGCAAGATCGATGAACGGCCGTTCTTCGGTTTTTTTTATTATTCCGTCCGGTCCGCGCAGCGCAAGTCCGGCGATGGCGGACCAATCCCGGTTCCCCGCTTCCACCGCCCGGGCAAGCTCCAGCCAGGTCGCTTCGCCCTCGCCGATGGAAACGGCGTCCACGCAATCGTTTTTCATTACCGCCTCCGGCAATTCGGAAGCGAGCGGACCGCCCCAGACCACGGGAAGCCCTTTTGCATGAAAAAACGCCGAGACCGCCTCCGCGTCGTAAACGGAAAGAAAGGAAATCAGCGACACGCCGACCAGATCCGCCGGGAAATCCGCGAATACCGATTCGACCGACGCCTTTTCCACTGTCCGGTCGTACAGGCGCACGGAAAAACCCTTCGATTCCAGATAACTGGCAATGGAAAGAAGGCCCAGCGGCGCGGTGATGGCGCGGGCGTATTTTTCTGTTTTCGGATTGATCAGCAGAACCCTTTGCTTTTTCTCTCTGTTTTCCATAATCGGTTTTATTTTATCATGTTTTCCGGAAAGAATCAAGAAATTTTACGCAAATACGGGGAAAACAGGGATCCGCCCCGCAGCAATTGATGAATCAGCTCTTGACAAATAAAAAAACTATGTTAAAATGAGACTGATTCTCAGTTTTGCAGCGAAGGAGGGGAGAACGGTGCGTATCATGCAACGCCGACCGGCGGCGGTCCGGTGGATTTGCTTTATTTGTATCTTCCTTCTTCTGTTTTCTTTCGTGCTCGTTTTTATCGAGGCGGAGCACGCCTGCTCGGGAGACGACTGCCCGGTGTGCATGCTGCTTCGTAACGTTCTGCGCCGCGGAAGCCCCGGTTTGTTCACGGGGGACAGCGGTATTTCCATTGCGCCTGCGGTGCTTTTTACCGCTTTTCTGTTCTTAAAGCTCTGCCTCTGTAAAAAAAGAGCGGTGTTGGAAAAAATCCGGATGAACGATTGAGCGCCCTGCTTTTTACATAACGGGTCCCGACACAAAAAAAGCTTTGTGTTTATTTCAATGAATAGGAGCGTATTTTTTATGAAACGTATCGTTTGCATCATTATTTCTCTCTTAACGGTTCTCTGTCTTCTGGCGTCCTGCGGCGGGCAAAAAACCGGAAACGAAACCGCAGACAACACCGCGGCGGAAACCGCGGATAAATCGGGCGACGGTCTGAAGATCGTGACCACCATTTTCCCGATCTATGACTGGATAAGGAATATCCTGGGCGATAAAGCGGCGGAGGCCGACCTGCGGATGCTGCTGGATTCCGGCGCGGATCTGCACAATTTCCAGCCCACCATGGACGACATGATGCAGATCTCCACCTGCGACGTGTTCGTCTACGTGGGCGGTGAAAGCGACAAGTGGGTGGACGACGTGCTTGCAACCACGAAAAACGAAAATCTGATTGCCGTGGACCTGATGGATGTGTTGGGAGACCGCCTGAAGGAAGAAGAAATGAAGGAAGGCATGGAAGCCGAAGCGGAGGAAGAGGCGGAAGACGGACCCGCCTATGACGAGCACATCTGGCTCTCCTTAAAGAACGCGGCGACGGCCTGCGACGCGATTGCCGGGAAGCTGGGCGAAGCGGACGCCATCAACGCCGAAACCTACAAAGCCAACGCCGAAGCCTATCTTGAAAAGATCAACGCGCTGGACGCGGCATATCAGGCGGCGGCGGACGGCGCGAAAACAAAGACGCTGCTCTTTGCCGACCGCTTCCCCTTCCGCTATCTCACCGACGATTACGGCCTTGATTACTACGCCGCTTTTATGGGCTGCTCCGCCGAAAC
>CACZOP010000005.1 GCA_902782845.1 Oscillospiraceae bacterium
TCCCGACCCGATCCGCGGTCCCCCGCCTCTCTTTTGGGGTGCCTTGCGATTATATCACATCCCGCTCCCCTTGTCAAGAACTTTTTTTGCTTTTTTCGCGCCCCCCGGCAGCGTTCCCGCTCCCCTCAAGCGCTTGCATAGTTTAGCACATCTTTTTGAGGAAGTCAAGCCCTATTTTTACATTTTTTTGCTTTTCTGCAACGCCGCCGGGTGTATCTTATTTCTCTTTTGCAATCAAGCGTTTCAGAGCCGCCGGAACGTCCAGGCCGCAGGCGTATCCCTCCACTGAAACGTCCGATAAAGGTTCCAGAACAAAGTCGCGTTCCCTGAGCTCCGGATGCGGCAGGCGCAGCTCAGGCGTATCCCTTTCCTCCCCTTCATACAGCAGCAAATCCATGTCCAGCACGCGGGGGCCGTTTTTGATCTCCCGCACGCGGCCGTACGCAGCCTCGATCCCGAGACAGACGCCGAGGAGCGCCTCGGGAGACAGGGAGGTTTCGACCCTGCAGCAGGCGTTGATGAAATCCGGCTGGTCGGCGTATCCCCACGGCTTTGTCACGTAGAGAGGTGAAAGCGCCTGCGTTCTGACGCCCGGCACGAGATCCAGCGCAGCATAGGCTTTTTTTATGATTTCCCGGCTGTCGCCGAGGTTGGAGCCGAACGCGATATATGCCGTTTTATCCATGCCGTTCCCTCCGTATCTCCACCGCCACATAGTTAAAATCAGCGCGGATGGGCGCTTCCGGTTTTTTCAGCGTGACGTCTACGGCGAGGATCGGCGGAAAGGCGTTCAGGATCACGTCCGCGGTATACTGCGCGGCGCGTTCGATCAGATCGAATTTTTCTTTGTTGAACGCCGCCGCAACCGTTTTGATGATCTTCGCGTAACTCACCGTATCGTTCAGGTCGTCCGAAAGACAGGCGCGGGACAGATCCAGCTCCGCAGCTATATCCAGCACGAAGTTCTGACCGTCCCGCTTTTCTTCCGGATTGACGCCGTGATACCCGTATATTTTTAAATCTTTAATTATAATGCGGTCCATCGTTTACAATCCGTTCTATGTTTTTCTAAGAGTTCAGCCCTGCCTGTAGGTGGCAAGGAAATCCTTTAATTTCCGCATGGCGTCGGCCAGCGCCTCGGGCTCCGGCAGCATCACGATCCGGAAATGATCCGGCTGCGGCCAGTTGAAACCGCGCCCCGGAATGATCATAACGTGCTTTTCGTGGAGATAATCAAAGGCGAACTGATTATCATCGGTGATATTGAAGCGCTTTGCGTCCAGCTTGGGGAAGATGTAAAACGCGGCGTGGTTTTTCACGTAGGTGAGGCCGTCGATGGTATCCAGCACGCTGCAGCAGGCTTCGCGCTGCTCATAGAGCCGGCCGCCGGGCACGAGCATCTCGCGGGTGCTCTCTTCATCTTCCAGCGCGGCGGGAATGGCGAGCTGCATGATCGCGTTGGCGCAAAGGCGCATGGCCGCCAGCTGACGGATCCCGGCGATATAGTCTTTGGCAATCGCTTTGTTGCCGCTGAAGATCATCCAGCCGCAGCGGAAGCCGCAGACGATGTGAGACTTCGACAGACCGTTGAAGGTGACGCAGAACAGGTCGGGGCAGAAGGTCCCCATGGAAGTATGCTTGAGGCCGTCCATCACCAGACGGTCGTAGATCTCGTCCGCAAACACAACCAGATTGTTTTCCCGGGCGATCTGGGCGATCTCCCTGAGGATCTCGTCGGGGTAAACTGCGCCTGTGGGATTATTGGGGTTGATGATAAGGATCGCTTTGGTTTTCGGCGTGACTCTCGCACGGATATCCGCGGGATCGGGATACCAGAAATTCTGCTCGTCGCAGATATAGTGGACGGGCGTGCCGCCTGCAATATGGACGGAATTGGTCCACAGGGAGTAATCGGGCGCCGGGATCAGAACTTCGTCTCCTGGATTGAGCAGCGGCAGCAGCGCCATGGTTACCAGCTCGCTGACGCCGTTCCCGACGAAGATATCGTCCTCGCTGATATTCGGCAGACCTTTCTTTTTGTGATAGTTGAAGATCGCCGCGCGGGCCGCGGGCATACCCCGCAGATCGCAGTAGGGCACCGCTTCGTCCAGCCGCCCCGCGATGGCGGAACGCAGGCTCTCGGGCAGCCCGAAACCGAACACGCCGGGATTGCCGGTGTTCAGACGCAGCACGTCGATACCGTTCTGCCGCATCCGGTTCGCTTCTTCAAAGACCGGACCGCGGATATCGGAATGGACGGCTTTCATTTTTTCTGCTAAGCTGATGTTTGACATTGGATCGTCCCCTTCCAAACTAAAAATTTATATTATACTATTACAATAACAAATACCGATCAATAAATCAAGGCTGTTCCGGCACCGGACGCGCCTCGGTTTCTGATTCGATGGAGATAAAACGATTATGCGCAAAAAACAGAGGGTGCATTCTGAGCGGCGCGCAGAAGTCCTCCACGGGCACGTACAGCTGACCGCGCAGCAAACGCAGACAGGAACCTCGCATCCGCCGTTCGCCGCCGGAAGTGCGCATCACGTCGCTGCCTTCGGAAAACTCGGCAAACCTGCCGTAGATCTCCACACGGATCTTTCCGGGCGTACGGAGGGCGACGCCGCCGGTAAAGCTCATCACCGGACCGGGCGCGACGTACCACACGCCGTTTATCTGCTGCGGCAGGGTCTCTTCGCTGCACATACCGAGATCGTAGCCCTTGAACTTGATACGGGTACGGTTATACACCGGCGCGGGATCGTAAGGCAAAACAAGGTCTTTCTCTTTATCGACGACACACCGGTCGACGATCCGCCCGTCCTCCACGTAAGCTGTCAGCGTACATTTCGCGCCGTCGATATCCACCACGGTATACATGGACAGATCTTCTTCATGCGCATAAGTTTTCGCGTTCCAGACCTTGGGGACCACCCGGGTCCCGGGGGGATTGCGGTTGCCGCTGCCGAGATTATAGTGGATCGTCCCCTCGGACGGTTTATCGTACAAACCGTCTTTCCTGCGGGGATAGGATCTGGCGAAGGAATGCTCGTGCCCGGAGAAAACGATATCGCACTGCTCCATACCGTCCCTGAGCGCCGGATAGGTATCCTCACACTCGATGGTGGGGCCGGAATAGCAGACCGGGAAATGATGGACGGCAAACTTCCACTGTTTTTTGCTGTCCGCGGCGTCCGAGAGCAGCCAGGCGTTCATTTCTTCATAGCCGCTGGTGCCGAGGACGTTGAAATGGACGTTGCCGTAATCGAAAGCGTAGTTGGCGGTCTCCCATCCGGGCGGGCCGTTGCGGGGGTAGCTGTGAAGCAGCATATTGGTAAAATAGGTGGCGTGCTCGGAATAGTATTTTCCGGTGAACGTGCTGTAATCGGCAAACCCCATATCGTCGTGGTTGCCCATGCAGAGCATCAGCGGGATATGCTCGATAATGCCTTTCAGTCCAAGGAAAAGCCCGGTCCACTGCACGTCGGTCTGCCCGCAGTTTGTGTTGTCGCCGCCGGTGAGGATGAATTCGCATTCCGGATGTTTCCGCAGGATCTTTTTTACGATCTCTCCGAGTTCGGTATAATCCGCCGGAGGCTCGGGGCCGCCTGTCTGGATATCCGAAAGGCATAGGAACGAAAACCGGGTAATGTTTTCGCGGGCGGAGCGGAAGGAATAAACCTCGCTGCGGCTGTCGCCGTCCCCCACCGTATACTCATAAAGCGTTTCGGGCTGTAGGCCCGCCATGGACGCGAAAAAGAAATTGCTCTCGTCGAGATCCGTATCAAAACGGTTTACGATCGCCTCCGCTCTTTGCCATGCGGCGCCGGAGCCCGCCGGCCGGTAGAGCGCGAAACCGCTCTGTACGGAAATATCCGTCCGCCAGCGAACCGTTATTTCCCGCGCGGGATCGCCGTTTACCGACAGCATGATCTGATCCGGGTGCCGCCCGGCGCCCCGGAATGCTTTCCATTCGGCTTTCGTCATGGACAGAATCGCCCCTTTCGGTCAGTATATGAGGTCTGACGGCTCCGGCAAAGAAAACTCAGCCGTCGATATGCAGCGCGACTTCCACAGGCGGGACCGTGCCGGCGATACTGGCGGTATTGTTGCCCTCGGCGTCGCTGCCCACGTCCCACTGGAACACGTTGGCGGTGGCATAGGTGATCTTGCTTTCGCCGCTTGGCTGCTTTTTCACCACAAAGGTGACGGTGAACAGGTCGCTGTCGGCGATATCCACGGTACGCATGGTATAGCCGGCATACATCAGATAGTCGCCCTGATCTTTATTTTCCGCCATCAGATCGGTAACGTTGTGGTTTTTGACTTTCTGGATGCCGAGGTAGTTTTTGTCGTAATACAGGTTGATCGTGACGTCCGCAAGCCATTTTGCGTTGCGGATGCCCACCGTGACGTTGACGGTATCGCCCACCTTCAGGCCTTTTTTTCTGTCGCAGGCGATCCTGATGCCGGGGTCGGTGCTGTTCTGTTCCGTACCCTGCTGTGCGGCGCTGCCGGCGGGATTGGCCGCGGTTGCGGGAACCGCCTCGGTGACGGTATTGCCGACAGCGTCTGTCACCGTGACGCCGGAGGCGTCGGTCACGGCAGCGCCTGTCACTTCGGCCCCGGAGCCGTTGATGTTCGGCAAGGCGGGAGGCGCAAGGCGTTCGCCGTCTTCATTGGTCTGCAGCTCCGGCGGCAGCGTTTCGCCCGCCTGTCCGGCGGACGCGGCGTTCTCGCCCGACATGGCGTCGAGATTTTTAACGATCTTTTTATTGCAGGCGGCAAACGACAGCGTCGCCGAAGCAAGGATCGCGATACAGCAGATAAAAGAGATCCAGCGTTTCATAGTATTCAACTCCATTTGGGATAAGTACTGAATGTTTTCCGTTCCCGGGAGAAACGGACGCCCGGCCGATCAGACAAAGTCGCGCAGACGCTTGGAGCGGTTGGGATGACGCAGCTTGCGCAGCGCCTTCGCCTCGATCTGGCGGATCCGTTCACGGGTGACGTTGAATTCCTTGCCCACTTCCTCCAGCGTGCGGGGATGGCCGTCCTCCAATCCGAAGCGCAGAGAAAGTACCTTGGCTTCTCTGGGGGTAAGGGTCGAGAGCGCCGCGGCGATCTCTTCCTTCAGCAGCGACTGGAACGCGGCGTCCGCGGGGGCGAGGGCGTCTTCATCCGGGATAAAATCGCCCAGGTGGCTGTCTTCCTCTTCGCCGATGGGCGTTTCGAGCGACACGGGCTCCTGCGAGACGCGCAAAATCTCCCGCACCTTATCCGACGGCATTTCGAGGAGGGCGGCGATCTCGTCCGCCGTAGGCTCCTTGCCGTTCTGATGCAGCAGCTGGGAATTCGCCTTCTTCACCTTGTTGATGGTTTCCACCATGTGCACGGGGATGCGGATGGTGCGCGCCTGATCCGCGATGGCGCGGGTGATGGCCTGACGGATCCACCACGTGGCGTAGGTGGAGAATTTGAAGCCTTTTGTATAATCGAATTTTTCCACCGCCTTGATCAGGCCCAGATTTCCCTCCTGGATCAGATCGAGGAACTGCATCCCGCGGCCGGAATACTTTTTGGCGATGCTGACCACCAGACGGAGATTGGCTTCCTCGAGACGCTGCTTCGCCTCTTTGTCGTCCTGCGTGATCTTGATGGCAAGCTCGATCTCCTCCTCCGGCGTAAGCAGCGGGATCTTGCCGATCTCCTTTAAGTACATTTTAACGGGATCGTCCATGGCCAGCGCCTTGCTGTCGTCGCCGTTGTCGTAGCCCTTGACCATATCCGTCTCGAAGGTGAGGGAATCGAGGGCGCTCTCGTTCATGTCATCGATCACTTCGATATTGTTCTGCTCGATCAGCTCGTAGAGCTTGTCCAGCTCCTCGATATCAAAATCGTGGTCGATGATCAGGGCGTCGATATCCTGCGTGGAAAGCTTCCCCACCGCTTTGCCGCGTTCGATCAGATGGTTGATCGCCGTTTTTTTATCAATTCCTTCCATTCTTTTTACCTCCGTCTTTCTTTTTCACTTTTCAAAAAATCTTTCACCGCGCACGTTTCGCGGGTCGGATCATTTTTTGTTGTTTTCGTCTTTTTGGTTTTTCTGTTGTTCCCGGTCACGCAGGGCCTGCATTTTCCGGATAAAGTCCTCGTCTGAAAAAGAGCCGTCCCCTTCGTCCTCTTTTTTCTCTTTGCAGGCAAGCAGCGTCCGGATGCATTCTTCGCATTCCCGCAGAGAACCGTTGATCCTGTCCTGCAGCGTATAGAGATACGCAAGATACGACTGGGCGCTGTTGTCGCCGTTTTCGTCGTACATGGAAAAATCCACGCTGCGGTTCTCGCGGATGCGTTTTGCGACGCCCTCGAAGGTCTCGCGGTTGAGCTTTGTGATAAAGAGATCCGGCGTGAGACGATCCCCAAGCCGCCTGAGATAGTCGGGATTTTTTATGAGAGAAGCGAGAATGGTCTCCTCCGCCTTGCAGGCGAGCCGGTTGTTCCGCCGTTCGGGATTATGGACCACGCCGCCCTCGGCGACCGTCAGCTCTCCGGCGGCTGCGCGGGCGTCCCGGTCGAACGCATCATACTGCTGCCGTTTTTTCTTTTTGGCCGCGGTGCGTTCCACCTGTTTTGCAAGAGGCTCTTTTTCGGTTCCGGACATCTGAGCGACCCGGGTCACGTAAAGATCCCGCTCCACGGGACTGCGTACGTCCGCCAGCACGTCGATCGCGGCGTTCAGGAAGCCGAGCTTGCCGTCGTCGGTGTGCAGATCAAATTGGGCTGCCGCCCTTGACAGCGCGTATTCGGTGTTGTTGCGGGCGTTGCCGATGATGCCCTCCATGGTCTTTTTTCCCTGCGTTTTGATGATCTCATCGGGATCCTTGCCGCCCGAAAGCTCCATGACGCGCAGCTTCATCGGGGCGTTTTTCAGCAGCCGCAGCGCGCGGGCGGTGGCCTTCTGCCCGGCTTCGTCGGAATCGAAGCTCAGGATCAGCTCGTCGCAATAGCGCGAGAGCAGCGAGATCTGGTCGGGCGTAAAGGCGGTGCCGAGGCCCGCAACGGCGTTGGTAAAGCCCGCCTGATGCATGGCGATCACGTCCATATAGCCCTCACAGAGGATGAGCTTCCTGTCGCCGGTATTCTTTGCGAAATTCAGCGCGTAGATCCCCTGCCCTTTTTTGAAAACGGGCGTATCGGAGGTGTTCAGGTATTTGGGCTTGCTGTCGTCGAGCACTCTGCCGCCGAAGGCGATCACGTTGCCCCGCAGGTCCATGATGGGGAACATCAGCCGGTTGCGGAAGGCGTCGATCACACCGCCGTTCTTGGTTCTGCGGGCAAGATAAAAAGAGATCAGCTCATCGTCGTGAAAGCCCATACCCCGCAGATGCTTCACGAGCGCGTCCCATCTGTCCGGCGCGAAGCCGAGCCCGAAATGCGTTACGGTTTCATTCGTTAGCCCTCGTTTTTGCAGATATGCGCGGGCTTCCTGCGCCTCCGGCGCTTTGAGCTGCGTGTGAAAAAATTTTGCGGCGGCGCGGTTCGCTTCGTAGCAGCGGCGGCGCAGCGCCGTGTAGGCGTCGTCCACCGGGTCGGCGGGCATGGACATCCCCACCCGCTCGCAGAGATACGCCACGGCCTCCACGTAGTCGAGGTGCTCGATGTTTTTGATGAAGGTGACGGCGTCGCCGCCCGCGCCGCAGCCGAAGCAGTAGTAGCTCTGGTTGTGGGTATAGATATAAAAGCTGGGCGTTTTTTCGGTGTGGAAGGGACACAGTGCCCGGGGCATCCGCGTGTGGCGGTTCTGGACGTCGGCGTATCTGCTTACCAGCTCCACCAGATCCACTCTGGATTTCAGCTCTGTTAAAAAATCATCGCTGAAGCGCATACGATCCCTCCTTTTTCATTTTCTACTTATTATATACTGCAAAAAACTGAAAAATCCTTTTATTTTTCCTATATTATTTTCAAAGGGCAAATTTTCCGTAGATTTCGCCTTTTTTTTCCGCCGTTACCTTCCCGTTGGTCTGCTCCGTCAGCTTTTTCTGAAAATCCGCCGAAAGCGCGGACGGGATCTCCACCGAAAGGGTCACGTCCTCGGCGAATTCGCTGTTTGTGATCTTGCCGCCGCAGGAAGGGACCAGCGTCAGCAGGCCGGAATAAAAGGTATAGTCCGTTCTGATCAGCAGATCGTCGCAGGGGCGCATCCGCACCGGGACCGCCGCCTCTACAGCCAGCTTCGCCGTATGGGAATAAGCCCGCACCAGCCCGCCGGTGCCGAGAAGGATCCCGCCGAAATAACGGGTGACCACGACGCAGCAGTTTTCGATCCCGGTTTTTCTGATAACCTCCAGCACGGGCTTCCCTGCCGTTCCCTGGGGCTCGCCGTCGTCGGAAAAGCGGGCATAGGCGGGTGAGAGCACAGTGTAGGCATATACGTTGTGCCGCGCCTCCCTGTGCATGGCGCGGATCTTTTCCACGTAGGCCGCGGCCGCCTGCGCCGAATCAACGGGACAGGCGTATCCGATAAACCGGGATTTCTGCACCACGTATTCGGCGTTCGCTTCTTTATCCAGAGTGATATAGTCGTCCAAACTTTGTTCCTCCCGCTTCCCGTTGATGACGGTTTCCTGAAATCCTGGATCAGCATGAGAAAAACAGGGGCCGCCGAATAGCAGCCCCCGATACCCAAAACAAAAACTCAGTCGTTCGTGATATTATAACGCTTCTTGAATCTGTCAACACGTCCGCCGGTATCAACAAGCTTCTGCTTGCCGGTGAAGAAAGGATGGCAGTTGGAGCA
>CACZOP010000006.1 GCA_902782845.1 Oscillospiraceae bacterium
AACAACGAGATCCGCGTGCTGAAAGGGAAAGAGGCCGAAGAGATCGAACGGATCCTGGCGGCGCTTTCAGCGGCTGTGGGCGACTACGGCGACACCATAAAACACAACTACGAAACGCTGACGGAGCTGAACCTGATTTTCGCCAAGGGGCAGCTCGCCTATCAGATGAAAGCCACCCGCCCCAAGCTGAACACCGACGGGCGCGTGGACCTGAAAAAGGCCCGCCACCCGCTGCTGGACCAGAAAACGGTGGTGGCGACCGACATCCGTCTCGGCACGGATTTCGACACGCTGGTGATCACAGGCCCCAACACAGGCGGCAAAACCGTGAGCATCAAAACGCTGGGGCTGCTCACGCTGATGGCGGCCTGCGGGCTGATGATCCCGGCGGCGGACGAAAGCGAGATCTGCATTTTTGAAACCGTATTCGCCGACATCGGAGACGAGCAAAGCATTGAACAGAGCCTTTCCACTTTTTCTTCCCATATGGTAAATATCATTTCCATTCTGGAGCAGTCGGACGAACGGAGCCTGGCGCTCATCGACGAGCTGGGCGCCGGCACCGACCCGGTGGAGGGCGCGGCGCTTGCCACCGCCATACTGGAACGCCTGCACATAAACGGCGCGAAGGTGGCGGCAACCACCCACTACGCGGAGTTGAAAACCTACGCCCTGCAGACGCCCCGGGTGGAAAACGCCTGCTGCGAATTCAACGTGGAGACCCTGCGCCCCACCTACCGGCTGCTGATCGGCGTGCCGGGCCGCTCCAACGCCTTTGCAATCGTGCAGAAGCTGGGTATGGAAGAAGCGGTGGTTTTACGGGCGAAGGAATTCGTTTCGGAAGAAAGCTCCCGTTTTGAGGACGTGGTGGACAGCCTCGAGCGATCCCGCCTTGAAATGGAAGGCGAGCGCAGCGCGGCGGAGGAGATCCGCCGGGAATTCGAAGAAAAACTGAGGGCGGCGGAAAAAAAGCTGGCGGACGCAGAGGCCCTGCGGCAGAAGGAATATGAAAAAGCGCAGGGAGAGGCGCTGAAGATCAGCGAAAACGCACGGCGGGAGGCAAACGCCCTCCTGCTGGAGGTGGACCGCCTGCGAAAAGAGATGAAAGACACCAAAGACGCGGGCGAGCTGGCGCGGCGGGCGAAAGCGAGCATGAAAAAAGGGCTGAGCGACCTTGACGTCGCCATCAACCCGGTAACGAACAGCCTGTATGAGGACGACGACTACGTGCTGCCCCGGCCGTTGGTACCGGGCGACACGGTGCTGCTCATCGATCTGGGAAAAGAAGCGAGCGTCCTCTCCGCCCCCGACAAACGCGGGCAGGCAGAGGTGCTTTCGGGCTCGGTGCGGATGCGGGTAAAGACCGACCGTCTGCGGTTGGTAGAAAAGAAAAAAGAACCCCCGAAAAAAACCGCCGTCGTCCGCAATACCGGCACGGAAAGCCGGGCGACCGCCTCCGCCGACACCCGCTGCGATCTCAGAGGCATGACGGTGGACGAGGCGCTGCTCACGCTGGACCGCTTTATGGATTCCATGCTGCTTTCGGGCATCGGGGAGTTCACGGTGATCCACGGCAAGGGCACCGGCGCGCTGCGGGCCGCGGTACAGCGGCACTTAAAAGGCAACAAGTTCGTGAAGAGCTATCGCCTGGGCTCCTTCGGCGAGGGGGAAAGCGGCGTAACGATCGTCACGTTAAAATAGGAGAATCGCTTATGAAAAAACATATCTCGGTTTTATTGGCAGTCATTTTCCTCCTTCTGACCTTCTCTGCGGGCGCGGCGGCGCTGCCGCTGCATTCCGGCACGTCGCGGCTCAACGCGCAATTCAGGGACGGCGCCGTCAACGGCGGCTACGACTACGCGGCGTTCTCCCCTGTTAAGGGTGAAGACGATACGACGAAATATCCGCTTCTGGTATGGCTGCACGGGCGGCAATCGGGCGCGTTCCCCCGCGCGCAGCTTCAGCGCTATGAGTTCAGCAACTGGGCAAGCGACGAATATCAGGCGCGGTTTGCAAACGCCGGCGGCTGCTTCCTCTTTGCCCCGCGCGAAAGCCGTTCCGGCAACAACGACTGGGATTCCTCCTACTGCGCGACGCTCAAGCGCACCATCGATGCGTATATCGCCGAAAACGCGGCGCATATCGACACCGACCGGATCTATATCGCCGGCTATTCCACCGGCGGCTCCATGACCTGGGATATGCTGACGTCGTACCCCGACTTTTTTGCCGCAGGTATGCCGCTGGCGGCCATCTATCAGCCGGGAACCACGGTGAAAATGGATAAACTGAAGGACGTGTCGCTCTGGATCTTCACCAGCGACCGCGACCCCTATCTCATCAACGAGACGGCGGACGTACGCCCCACCTTCAACTACATCGCCGGGATCAGCGGCAACAAAGCGGGGCTGCGGATGACCTCCTTCTCCGAGGCTTTTTTCGCCGACGGCAGCAAGAAAACCGAATATCAGAACGGAAAAACCGTGGTCGCCGACGACGCGGAGCATTATATCTGGGAAGCCGTGACCTACGATATGTTTATGGCGGACGGCGTGACGCCCTACGTCTGCGCCACAACCATCGGCGCCGACGGGAAAACACTGGATCTGCGTCTCCCGGGGAACGGCGTGATCAGCTGGCTTTCGATGCAATCCCGGTCCAACGAAAAACCGGATCAGAATCTGAATTTTCTCCAGAAGCTGCGCCTGCTGTTCGAGCGCTTTTTCGCCATGCTGCGGGAGTTCTTCGGCGGCAGACTGAAATAAAAACATGAAACGCCCGCTTTTTGCCGCCGGGCTGGCGGCGTTCACGGCGCTCATCTTCTGCATGACGCTGACCAAAACGGGAATCCTGATCCTATCCGCCGTGATCTTCGCGGCGGATATGGTCTTTTGTTTTTTGCGAAACAAACGCTGGATGCGCACGGCGGCAGCCCTGACGGCGGCCTGGACGGCGGCGACGCTGCTCTTTTTCGCCCACGCCTCCCTGCGGGTAACGCCCTCGCTGATTCTCTGCGGGCAGACCGTTTCGGTGGAGGGCAGGCTGGCGCAAAAACCGGAGCAAAGAGAAAACAGCCTGTGCTGCGAGCTGAAACAGTGCAGGATCAACGGCAGGCAAACCACGCAGACGGTCACGGTTTACGTCCGCGCCGCGGCTCTCGACGACGCCGCGCTTTATGACACGGTGTGTTTCCCTTCGGTACGGCTGAAAGACGCGCCGAAGCGGGACGCGTTCTATTTTCACGGACTTTCAAACGACGCGTGGCTGACCGGCTGGGCAAACACCGGGCAGGTCACAGCGCGATATGCGGGGCGTTCTCCCCTGTATCTGATCGCGAAACTCCGGCAAAGCGCCTTTGACCGTATCGCCGCCGCCCTGCCCGCCTCGCAGGCGGAAATCGCCGCGGCGCTGCTGCTCGGCAGGAACGACGCCCTCTCCCCCGCTTTGAAATCTCAGCTGCGGGCTGCCGGCGCGTCGCACCTCTTCGCCGTATCGGGAATGCACCTGTCGCTCTGGTCCGCCGTGATCTTTCTCATCCTGCGAAAACGCGCAAAAACAAAAAAACCGGCGAATGCCGCCGCCGGCCTCTTCGTCCTGTTTTACGTTGCGCTGACAGGTTTTTCCCCTTCGGTGCTGCGGGCGGGCGTGATGCTGCTCACGGTTTATATCGGACGCATCCGGCGGCTGCAGGCGGATCCGTTGAATTCTCTGGGTCTCGCAGCCCTGCTTCTGATGGCGGCAAACCCGTTTCTTGCGGGCAACGTCTCGTTTTTGCTCTCGTTCTTCGCCACCGCGGCGATCCTGATCCTCTTTCCTTTTTTCAATGTCAGCGTTCCGGGGAAACGCACGTTCTTCGTGCTGCTGCAGCGGCAGGGCGCCGCCGTTGTGAACGGTATCGCTCTCTCCCTGGGCGTCCTGTTTTTCACAGTGCCGGTTTCGGGGCTGTTCTTCGGCGGCGTTTCTCTGCTCTCTCCCGTGTCGTCGGTTATCTGTACGCTGCCCGCCGAGGGCGTAATGCTTTCGGGCGCTTCCGGCCTGCTCTTTGCCGCGGCGCCGCCGCTTTCTTCCTTCTGCTTCCGGCTGAGCGGCTTCTTCGCGGACCTGCTTTCGCGGGCGGTCGGGCGAATGGCAAAGGCTGATTTTCTCTACGTGGACGCAAAGGGGACGTATATCCTGCTCTGGTACGTGCTGACGGCGAGTCTCGCGTTTTTCGTATATTATATCGCGCATAAAAATAAGCAGGCCGTAATCAACCTGCTGCTGATCTCCGCTTCTGCGATTCTGATTTTCGGCGGCGCAAAAAGGCTGGCAGATCGACATACCGTGCGGCTTTATCTGCCGGATGCGGGCAACGCCACCGCCGTGTGTCTGCAGTTCGGCGGCTGCGGGAATTATCTGATCGGCGCCGGCGAAACCTACGAACAGGCCCGGACGTTATTGGATGCGCTGGCGGAGAAAGGCGCGGTAACTATCGACGGCCTGATCGTGCCCACCGCGCAGCCTGCCGAAAGCGGGCAAACGGCCTACCTGGGGCAAACCGCGTCGCCGAACCAGGCGTATACCGTTGAAAACGTGCAAAAGCTTTTCCCGGACGCCGGGATCTACCGTTGCGCCGCCGACTTCCGGCTGGGGCTGCCGGAGGGATGGACTTATACGAACGTGTGCAAAGACGGCCTGCGCGCAGGCGCGCTGGAGGGCGGCAGCCGCGTGGTCTTTTCGTTCAGCCCCGCCAACGATTTTTCCGCCGCCGGACCGGCGTTTCGCTCCGGCGACTGTCTCGTGTGCCGCGCGGGCATCCCCACCGGGCTGGACCCGGCGGACTTCCGCCTGATCTTCGTGCTGACCGACAAAAGCGGAACCGACCTCGGCCTGCCCGAAAACGCCCGCAGCGTCCACGATCTGGGCGGCGCGGATCTGCGGCTGTAGCGCTTAACTCCGAAACAGGCCGTCCGTCAGCCCGAAAAACCGCCACGGCCCGGTCTCCGGCGGCAAGAGCGAAAACGAAAGCGTTTTGCCCTCGGCGGGATGGCGGAAGGATAGCGCGGCGCTGAACAGGGCGGGAGAAGAGAACCCGTCCGCCGCGCCGTATTTTTTATCCCCTGCCAAAGGATGCCGCCGGGAGGCAAGCTGCACCCGGATCTGATGCGTGCGGCCGGTGAACAGACGCACCCGCAGCAGCGACAAAATCCCGGCTTCCGTTTCGCGCGCCGTTATCGTTTCATAGGCAAGCTTCGCCTTCTTTACCCCTTTCCGTTCCCGTTTTACAACGTAGGATTTATTTTTCCGCCGGTCGAAAAACAGCAGATCCTCCAGCGTATCCGCCGCGGGTTCAACCGCGCCGTGGACGACGCACAGATAGGTTTTCCGGAACTCTCCGGTTTGCATCTGCGCGCTCAGGGCTGCGGCCGCCTCTTTGGTTTTCGCGTAAACCATCACGCCGCCCGTGGCGGTATCCAGACGATGGACCGGGAAGATTTCCGCCGCGCCCGTGGCCTGCCGCAGCAGCGCGGGCAGGTCGCTCACGCCGTCCGCATGCTGGGCGCAGACGCCGACAGGCTTTTCGCAGACCGCCAGAAAATCGTCTTCATACAGGATATTCAAATCAACACACACCCTTACCTCTGCCGAAGAATTTGCCATACTGCCAAATATTGTACCTCCTTATTTGTTTAAAAGCAACAGGGATTTTGGTTTAAATGTGCTTCAATTATGACTTTTATGTTAATATTTCCGTTTGCGTGATTTTATTCTTGCAAAACGGGACGCGAGATGATATCATTATTATGCAAGAAAGTGTAGGCTTGTTATTCTATGATAAAAAAGAGAGGTGTTTCATTATGCGCTACGAGCCCATCGACGACGAACTCGTACAGGAAATTATCGACGGTATTCATCCCCATAAAGACGTGGGCGATATCGAAAACACGCTGGGCGACTGGTCCAATTTCCTTGTAACGATCATTAACTATGTCAAACAGGTAATTGCCGAACTGAAAACCTTTATCAACGGCAATTGATTCTATTTGAATTCCACGAGAGAAGAGGTGAAAAAGAATGTTTGATGATATCTCCATCCCCGAGATGCCCACTGATCAGAACGACGCGGCCGGTTGGATCACATGGTTCGCTGCTTGCATGCAGGCGCTGATTCAATTGGTTATGGGCCTTTTCGGCAAGCTCAAGAATCTGGGCGGTTCAGAAGATGAAACCTCCGCACAGGCAGGCTGATCTTTTGTAAACAACTTGTAAATTTAAAAGAAAGAGAGAAGAATCATTATGAAGAAAATCGGCAACTTCGGCGGCGCCGGCGTAAAAGACGGTCAGTACGGTTATCTGAACATTTTCGTAGACCTGCTTGACAGACTTATCAGCATCATCATTAAATTGTTTGACGCTGTTAAGGGCAATAAGGAATACGAGACCGATGCTCCTACGGAGTCGACCACCGCTGCCCCGGCAGAAGAAGGCTAATTTGTATTTGCGTTTTTAACTTAACACAGATCTGTATTAAAAAGACACACCCGTCGAGGGTGTGTCTTTTTCGTTATCCGGGTTCTTTCGGCTTCCTGCGGCATCAAGCGCCGGCGATCATCGGGTCGGGGTTGGGCTTGAGCCTTGCGGGATCCCGCACGATCAGCGGCAGCTCGCCGTTCTGTACGCAATCCAGCGTAACGGTGATCTTTTCGATGGTGGGATCGGTGGGCGCGGTGAACATGATGGGCAGCAGCACCCGCTCCATAATGGCGCGCAGTCCCCTGGCGCCGGTTTTGCTTTCCAGCGCCGTTTTGGCGATCTCGCGCAGCGCCGCATCGTCGAACTCCAGCTGGATATTGTCGATGGCAAAGAGCCCCTGATACTGCTTGAGCAGCGCGTTTTTCGGCTCGCAGAGGATCTTTACCAGCGCTTCCTCATCCAGATTCTGCAGCGCGGTGAGCACCGGAAGCCGCCCCACCAGCTCAGGGATCAGACCGTAGCGCACCAGATCCTGCGGGATCACCTTCATCATGATGCTGTCATAATCCAGCTCTGACTTGGAAACGATCTCGCTGCCGAAGCCCAGCACCTTGTTGCCCAGCCGCTTTTCAACGATCTTTTCGATGCCGTCGAAGGCGCCGCCGCAGATGAAGAGGATGTTGGTGGTGTTGACCTGAATAAACTCCTGCTGGGGATGCTTGCGTCCGCCCTGGGGCGGCACGTTGGCGTTGGTGCCCTCCAGTATTTTCAGGAGCGCCTGCTGCACACCCTCGCCGCTCACGTCGCGGGTGATGGAGGTGTTTTCGGATTTGCGGGCGATCTTGTCGATCTCATCCACGTAGATGATGCCGCGCTCCGCCCGTTCCACGTCGTAATCCGCCGCCTGGATGAGCCGCAGCAGGATGTTTTCCACATCCTCGCCCACATAGCCCGCCTCGGTGAGTGTGGTGGCGTCCGCAATGGCAAAGGGAACGTCCAGCGTTTTTGCCAGCGTCTGCGCCAAAAAGGTTTTGCCCACGCCCGTTGGGCCCAGAAGCAGAATGTTGCTCTTGGTAATGTCAACGTCGGTTTTCGTTTTGCGGTAGATCCGCTTATAATGATTGTAAACGGCAACGCTCAGGGCGATTTTCGCCTCGTCCTGCCCGATCACGTATTCGTCCAGCCTGCTCTTGATCTCCTGGGGCTTGGGAAGCTTACGCACGGATTTGCGGGAAGCGCCGCCGTGCTTTTTTGCGGGCTCACCGCCGTCGATGATGGCGCGGCAGTTCTCAACGCACTCGTCGCAGATATATGCGCCCGGCCCCTGGATAAGCATGGAAACCTGATCCTGCGTTCTGCCGCAGAACGAGCAGCGGATCTGGTCTTTCGGTTCGTCGTATTTTGCCAATGGATCGTCCTCCTGTGACTGTCGGGATTTCTCCCCCCACGTCTTTTTATCCTGACGTTTGCTCCGGCAGGCGGTTCAACGCCGCCGGATCCGCGTTTTTATCTCTTATAAAGGACCTTATCCACCAATCCGTAGGCGCAGGCCTCCTCCGCCGTCATCCAGTTGTCGCGCTCGGTGTCGGCAGCGATCACCTCCAGCGGCTTGCCGGTCTCTTCCGCCAGAATGCGGTTAAGCTTATCTCTGGTGCGCAGGATATGGTCGGCGGCGATCTTGATGTCGCTCGCCTGCCCCTGGGTGCCGCCCAAAGGCTGGTGGATCATGATCTCGCTGTTGGGCAGCGCGAAACGTTTGCCGGGCGCGCCGGCGGCCAGCAGAAACGCCCCCATGCTGGCGGCCATGCCCACGCAGATGGTGGAAACGTCGCACTTGATATACTGCATGGTGTCAAAAATGGCGAAGCCCGCGGAAACGGAACCGCCCGGAGAATTGATATAGAACGAAATATCCTTTTCGGGATCCTGCCCTTCGAGGAAGAGGAGCTGCGCCACCACAAGGCTGGCGGTAATGTCGTTGACCTCCTCCGACAAAACGACGATACGGTCGTTGAGCAGGCGGGAAAAGATATCGTAGGCGCGCTCGCCGCGGTTGGTCTGCTCGATCACGGTGGGGACAAGCGATGCTCTGGGATCATAAAACATGGTAGATACCTCCTGAATAAAATGGGGAAACGGCCGGGATCAGCGCTTCCGGCCGTTGGGAAAAGCTTTGCCGGATATCATCATCTTTGACTGTTCCGGAATCCTTATACAAAAATACTGTTTTTTCTGCTTTGGAGACCGGGAAAACCGCCGGTCTTATTCCGCGCTGTCTTCCTCCGCCTCGGCGGGCGCCTCTTCTTCCACGGCGCTGCTCAGCACGATCTCCGAAGCTTTTCTGGCTTTGAGCTCTTTGATCAGAGATTCGGCAAGGATCGCCTTTTTCACGTCCTCCACGTCCATTTTGTAGCGCTCGGCCATCGCCTTGTATTCGGCTTCCAGATCCTCGTCGCTCACTTCAACCTTCTCGAGCTCGGCGATCTTTTCCAGCGCCAGCTCGATCTTCACGTCCTTCTCGGCGCGCTCTCTGTAGTTCTCTTTCATGCCTTCGGGGGTCATGCCGAAGTAAGAGAGATACTGCTCGTAGGGAATGCCCTGCGACTCGATGTTGTAGCGGAATTCGGTGATCATGTTGTCGATGGTCTTTTCGATCATGCAATCCGGGATCTCGTCGGTCACGAGGTTCGCGAGCTTATTGTAGATCTCGTTTTCAAAGGCGGATTTCGCGCTCTTCTCGCGGCTCTCGGTCAGCGTTTTGCGGATATCCTCCTTCAGCTCGTCCAGCGTATCGAACTCGCTCACGTCCTTGGCGAACTCGTCGTCCAGCTCGGGCAGCTGGCGTTCCTTGATCGCCTTCACGGTCACCTTGAACACGGCGTCCTTGCCCGCCAGCTCCTCGGCGTATTCCTCGGGGAAGGTCACGTTCACGTCGAAGCTTTCGCCGATGTCTCTGCCTTCCACCTGCTCCTCAAAGCCGGGGATAAAGCTGCCGGAGCCCAACTCCAGATCGTAATCCTCGCCCTTGCCGCCTTCAAAAGCCTCGCCGTCCGCAAAGCCCTCGAAATCGATGGTGGCGATGTCGCCCTTTTTGGTTTTTCTGTCGTCAACGTCCAGCTCGCGGGCGTTGTCTTCCTGCTTTTTCTTCAGATCCGCTTCCACGTCGGCGTCGGTGACCGCAACGGAGGTCTTCACAGCGGACAGACCCTTGTAGTCGGAAATTTCGATTACGGGCTTCACGGTGACCTTGCAGGTCAGCTCCACGCCGTTTTTGCCGATCTCGGCGATATCGAAGTCGCGGGGATTATCCACCGCGTCGATCTTTGCTTCCGCCAGCGCCTTTTCGTATTCGTCCGGGAA
This sequence comes from Oscillospiraceae bacterium, assembly GCA_902782845.1. Taxonomy (GTDB): domain Bacteria; phylum Bacillota; class Clostridia; order Oscillospirales; family Acutalibacteraceae; genus RUG806. The sequence goes on from CACZOP010000006.1 coordinate 9,814, forward strand.
AGCGATATCCAGCGCGTCGTCGTAGAACACGCCTTCGCCGTAGACCTTTTCGATGAGGGCGCGGGGCGCCTTGCCCTTGCGGAAGCCCGGCACGGTAATGCTGTTTTTCCGCTTGTGAAACGCTTTGTTCACCGCAGCCTCAAAAGCGTCGGCGGCAATGGAGAGCGAGATGGTATATTCGTTGGTTCCTGTTTTTTCGGCTGATTTTAACATATTGTTCCTCCTGATTTCCGTTAGCCGGAAGTTGATAACTGTTATATTATAGCAAAGACAATTTTAAATTTCCACTGTTTTTTGAAAAAAATAAAGATTTTCTTCTCCGAAACCGTCCGCGATCCGTTTTTTAATCCGTGTTTTCCGCCGGAAGCTCCACTTTTTTCGGGCAGAACCGCAGAAAATCCGCCGAGATCAGCGAAAACCGCACGCCGTCCACGGTGTAATCCGCGTATCTGCCGCTTTTGTCGCCGTGGATATGGCCGAAAAAGCAGCGCGTAACGCCGTAGCTTTTCAGCACCGAAAAAATCTCCTCGCAGACGTTGCCGTCCGCCGCCACCGGATAATGCATGAACGCCACGGGCGTGCCGCCCAGCGCCAGCGCCGCCTCAACGCTCGCTTTCAGCCTGCCCGCCTCCCGGCGGATGACCTTTGCGTTTTCCTCGCTGTTGTTCCCGGCAGCGTCAAAAAACCAGCCGCGGCTGCCACAAACGGCGATATCGCCGCAGCGAAAGGCGTTGTTGAACAGAAAACGGACGGTGGTCAGCTCCCGTTCCCGGGTCAGCGTCTGCATTTTGTTCATGGTAGCCCACCAGTAATCGTGGTTGCCCTTGCCGATGATCTTCGTTCCGGGAAGCGCATCCAGCCATTTAAGATCCGCCGCGGCCTCCGGCAACGACATGGCCCACGAAATATCGCCGGGCAGCACCACCGTATCGTCGGGCGACACCAGCGAAAGCCAGTTTTCTTTTAACCTGTCGGTGTAGTTGTCCCATCCGCGGAAAATATCCATCGGCTTGTTGACGCCGAAGGAAAGATGCGGGTCGGCAATGGTGAAAAGCGACATAAAAGCGGATCAGTCCAGTCCCAGCAGCCCATAGACTCTGCCGGTCATCTCGTCCCCGGTGCATACGTCGGTAAAACGGGGCGTTTTGCCCTTGAGGGTCTTGAGCTGCTCCGGCGCGGCGGTGCCGGTTTTTTCCTCCAGCTCGGTGACCATATCGAATTCGTTGTCGGCGGTAAAAGCGTCGTTCGTCACGGCGCCCAGCACCGCTCTCGAAAACTTATAGGGCGACGCGGTGCTCGCGATCACCGCGGGCGTGGTATCGCCGGTTTTTTCGCGGTAGTCGTTATAAACGTGCAGGCCTACGGCGGTGTGGGTGTCGCAGAGATAGCCGCAGCCGTTAAAGGTTTCGGCAATGGTGGCTTTGGTGCCTGCGTCGTCGGTGCAGCCCGCCGCGAAGAGCGCCCGGATCTTTTCGAGCATGCCGGCGCTCACCGTGTATTCTCCTTTTTCTTTGAGGGCGGCGAACAGGCGGTTGGTCTCGTCGGAATCGTTCCCCGCCAGATGGAAAAGCAGCCGCTCCAGATTGCTGGAAATGAGGATATCCATGGAAGGAGAAGCTGTGGTATGGAAGGGGCGGATCCGATTGTATCTGCCCGTGGTAAGGAATTCGGTAAGCACGTCGTTCTCATTGCTGGCGCAGATGAGCTTATGCACCGGCAGCCCCATCTCTTTGGCGTAATAGGCCGCAAGGATGTTGCCGAAGTTGCCGGTGGGAACGGTGATGTTGATCTCGTCCCCGAGCGCGATCCGTCCGTCGGCGGCAAGGTCGGCGTAGGCGGAAAAATAATAGACGATCTGCGGCACCAGCCGGCCCCAGTTGATGGAGTTGGCGGAGGAGAAGGTCATGTTATTTTCGGCGAGCTTCGCTTTGACGGCGGCGGAGGTGAAGATCTGCTTCACGCCGGTCTGCGCGTCGTCAAAATTGCCTTTGATGGCGCAAACGCCCACGTTTCTCCCTTCCTGCGTGGTCATCTGCAGCTTCTGCATGGGGCTCACGCCGTCGGAGGGGAAGAAAACAAGGATCCGGGTGCCGGGCACGTCCTTAAAGCCCTCCAGCGCCGCTTTGCCGGTATCGCCGGAAGTGGCGACGAGGATCACTGTTTCTTTGCCGCCCGAAACACGCCGCGCGGCGCCCGTGAGCAGATAAGGCAAAAGCTGCAGCGCCATATCCTTGAAAGCGCAGGTGGGGCCGTGCCAGAGCTCCAGAATATTCACATTGTCGCGGAGATTCACCACCGGCGCCACCTTTTCGCTCGCAAAGCTGCCGGTATACGCGCCCCGCACGTCCGCCTCCAGTTCTTCCTCGCTGTAGTCGGTGAGGAAAAGCGACAGGATCTTTTTCGCCCGCCCGATATAAGAAAGACCGCAAAGGGAACCGATAAACGCTTTATCCACCTGCGGGATCCCGGTGGGCACGAACAGGCCGCCCTCCTCCGAAATGCCGTTGGCGATGGCAAAGGAAGCGCTCACGCGCAAACGGTTGTTTCTTGTCGACGTATATTCCATTGGTAATGCCTCCCGATCATATTTCCGTTTCAGAATCATCGTTCCGATCGTTCTCAATGATTAAAGTATTATACCAAATGGAGGAAGAAAAGTAAAGTTTTTATTTTGGTTTTTTTGGTTGAAATCGAAAAAAAATAATGATATACTATTAAGGATACGAAAAAATCGAAACGTGCAATAACAAAGGAGACATCGTTCTATGACCGACATAAACATCAACGCGCTGATGGCAGGCTGCTGCGGCCACGCGGAGCTGCGGCTGCAGAAATCCGCAGCCCGGCGTGTAGGCGTTGTGGGCGGCAATCTGGTGAGCAACGTTTCCGCCACCTCCGCCGGCGCCAGCGCACGGGTGTATAAAGACGGCGTCTGGGGCTTTTCGAGCGTGGGCGCAAGAGATGAAGCCGCCGTGAAGCGGATCCTTGCCGCCGCCTCGGAAAACGCCGCGCTGCTCCACTCTCGCAAACCGAAAAACAAAGGGCCCCTGACCCTTGCAAAGCCCGCTTTTTACACCGAGACCCGCCCGCCCGCGGTCGTGGAGCAGAAAAAGCTGGTGGATTTTGCCCGCGCGGTCGACAGCCATATTCAAAAAACCTATCCGGCGCTGCAGTCCCGCAGCGTGGGGATCACGGTGAACTGCATTGAAAAAGAATTATATACCACCGAAGGAACCGTTTCCTATCAGCTCTTTCCCCGGGTCTACGTGATCGTTTCCATGTCCGCCGAAACGGCCGACGGCGAGACCGTGGAGGTTTTCGACGTGCTGGGCGGCGGCTACGGCTATTTCGACGATCACTACGACGATCCGGCGGCGCTCTATCCCGCGGTGGACGCGATCTACAACGAGCTGATGCAGAAAAAAGAGGGCGTGTTCCCCGTGGCGGGCGAGCAGCTCTGCATCATTGATTCCGCCATCAGCGGCATGATCGCCCACGAGGCGGTGGGGCACACGGTGGAAGCGGATCTGGTGCTGGCGGGCAGCGTTGCCGCCGGGGCAATCGGCGCCGAGGTGGCCTCCCCGCTGGTGAATCTCACCGACTTCGCCCACACGGCGTTCGGCGAACGCGCGCCGCTCCCCGTATACGTGGACGACGAGGGCACCGAATGCAAAGACGCGGTGCTCATCAAAGACGGCGTGCTCACCGGCTATATGAACAACCTGGAAAGCGCCGCGCACTTCGGCATGCCGGCCTGCGGCAACGCCCGCGCCTTCGGCTTTTCGGACGAACCGCTGATCCGGATGCGAAATACGGCGGTGCACCCCGGCAAGGACAAACTGGAGGATATGATCGCGAGCGTTGACAACGGCTATTATCTCACAAAGACCCAAAACGGGCAGGCGGACACCACCGGTGAATTCATGTTCGGCGTGACCATGGGCTACGAGATCAAAAACGGCAAGCTGGGCAAGGCGCTCAGGGACACCACCATTTCGGGCGTGGCGTTCCAGATGCTGAAAACGGTGGATATGCTCTCCGATACCGTGCGCTGGGATTTTGCCGGCACCTGCGGCAAAAAACAGCCCATGCACGTTTCGATGGGCGGGCCGGCCATCCGCTGCAGAGTGAACGTCGGCGGGCGGTAAGAAAGGACGGAAACGAAATGGAAGAATTAAAGCAAAAGGCCGCCTTTGCGCTGGAAACCCTCAAAGCGCTCGGCGCGGACGACGCGCAGGTGAGCGTGGTACGGGGCGACGTGGAAGAATACACCGTGGACGCGGGTGAATTCTCGCTGATCCGCAGCGTGTTTTCGCAAAGCATCTCCATGAAAGTCATCAAGGATCATAAAAAGGGCGCCGCGGCAGTAAACCAACTGGAGGACGACGCTATCCGCGAAGCGGCGGCCGAATGCATGGCGGCGGCTCAAAGCGGCGCCGAGGACGACGCCGTGGCCATTGCGGATAAAGAAGAAAACGCGGATTTTGAAGACGGGGCGCTGACGCCGGACAAGGCGCGGTTTTTCGACAGCCTGATCCAGTTCACCGAGGATCTGAAAAAAGAGTTCCCCGAGATCATGCTGGAGCAGATGGTGGCCAGCTACTCCGGCGGCAGGCACGTGTTCGCCAATTCCAACGGCGTGCTGTTCACCGAGCACGATGGCTCCTACAGTGTGAGCGTGATGTATTCCGCCCACCGGGACGGGGTCTCCACCTCCTTCAACTATTTCGATCTTGAAACAACAGACCCGGGCGCGCGGCTGATGGATCTTGGCATGTGCCGGACCTGTTTTGCCAGAGCGGTGGAAGAGCTGGACGCCGCCCCCTTCGACGGAAAATTCCTCGGAACGGCGGTGTTCGCTCCGGGCTGCATGGACGACGTGATCTCGGTGATCACCGGCGCCTTTTCCGGAGACTACGCGCTGATCGAAGGCACCTCCCCCTGGAAAAACAAGCTGGGCGAAACGGTCGCGAGCCCCTGCTTCACCCTTTCGGTGATACCGGACGATCCCCGCATCGTCTGCGGTGAAAAAATCACAGTGGACGGTTACCGCTCCAAAAACTACGACGTGATCAGAGACGGTGTGCTGCAGGCCTTCTGCCTTTCGGACTACGGCGCGAGGAAAACGGGGCTGACCCGCGCGCCGAGCACCTCCGGCGCGGTGGAGGTGAAAGCGGGAGAAACGCCGCTGAACGAACTGCTGGCGGGGATCGAAAACGGCATTCTCGTCTGCCGCTTCTCGGGCGGCGAACCCGCAGCAAACGGCGATTTTTCGGGCGTGGCGAAAAACAGCTTCCTGATTAAAAACGGCAGATTGGCCGGCGCGCTGACCGAAACCATGATCAGCGGCAATTTTGCCGAAATGCTGAAAAACGTGCGGGGCATTTCAAAAGAAACGCTCTGCGACGGCGGCTGCGTGCTGCCCTACGTTGCCTTTGACGGCGTAACGGTCTCGGGCAGAACCGACGGAATCGAAGCGACGGAAGACGAGTAAGACGAACGTCGGACCGATCTGATATTCGCATAACAACAATCCAAGCAAAGAGAGAGAACCAATATGGCAAATACAGAAGAAAACAACATCCGGACCCTGCCGGTGGTCCCCTTGCGGGGACTGATCCTCTTTCCCCACATGACGCTGCACTTCGATCTGGGCAGAAAAACCTCCCTGGAGGCGGTGCGGCGCGCGGGCGAAAGCGGCGGCGAGATCTTTTTTGTGGCGCAGAAGGACGCCGACACCGAAACCCCGGGCGAAGAAGACCTGCTGGACATCGGCGTTGTGGGCACGGTGCGGCAGATCATCCGCCTGCCGGACCACGGCGGGACCGTGCGCGTGGTGGCGGAGGGCAAGCAGCGCGCCCGCCTGCAGAAGCTGCGGGGGCTGCGGCCTTATTTAACGGCGGAGATCGAGCTGCTGAACGACGACCGCACCCTGCCGGAGGGCGCCGCGGAGGAAGACGCGATCCTGTTTGAAATGGCGGCGATGTACAGCGCAAAGCAATATTTTGCCGCCTTCTGCGAGCACGCCGAAAACCTGACGCCCGACATCATCAGCAGCGCCTATAAGGCCACCTCGGCAGGCCGGCTTTCGGACCTGATCGCCGGGAACGTGATCTACGAGATGGACGACCGCGTGATGCTGCTGCGGGAACTGAACGTCTTCCGGCGGCTGGAGCTGCTCTGCGTGATCCTTGCCAAGGAAACCGAGATCATGATCCTCGACGAGGAGCTGCAGGAAAAAGTCAACGCCGCCATGGACAAAAACCACAGGGAATACTACCTGCGGGAGGAGATCCGCGCCATCAACGAGGAGCTGGGCGAAAGCGACGAGGACGACGCCGAAAAGCTGAAAAAGCAGATCGTGAAAAGCGCCATGCCGGACGAGGTGAAGGAAAAGGTGCTGCGGGAGCTGGACCGGATGAAACGCCTGACCGCCGGCAGCCCCGACGCCCACGTGCTCAGGACCTACATAGAAAAATGTCTTGAGATCCCGTGGGGGATCTATACCAAAGAAAACAAAAACCTTGACCGCGCCCGGAGAATCCTGGAGCGGGACCATTACGGGCTCAGGGACGTGAAGGAGCGCGTGACCGAAATGCTGGCGGCGCTGATCGTTTCGCCCAAAATCAAAGGGCAGATCATCTGCCTTGCCGGCCCTCCGGGGGTGGGCAAAACCTCGGTTGCAAAAAGCATCGCCGCAGCCACCGGCCGCAAATACGTGCGGGTGTCGCTGGGCGGCGTACGGGATGAAGCCGAGATCCGCGGCCACCGCCGCACCTACATCGGCGCCATGCCCGGGCGCATCATCTCGGCGCTCATCGAAGCCAAAAGTCAGAACCCGCTGATGCTGCTGGACGAGGTGGATAAGCTTTCGAGCGATATCAAGGGCGACCCCGCCTCCGCGCTGCTGGAAGTGCTGGACGGCGAGCAAAACTTCTCTTTCCGGGATCACTACATCGACCTGCCGGTGGATCTGAGCCGCGTGCTTTTCATCACCACCGCCAACGACAAATACGCCATTCCCGACGCGCTCCGTGACCGTATGGAGATCATCGACATCCCGGGCTACACCTATGAAGAAAAATTTCACATCGCAAAAAAACACCTGCTGCCGAAGCAAATGAAGGAGCACGGGCTCAAAAAAGAACATCTGCGCGTCAGCGACGCCGCGCTCAAGGCGATCATCAGCGGCTACACCAAAGAAGCCGGCGTGCGTGTACTGGAGCGGAAGATCGCGGCGGTCTGCCGCAAGGAGACCGTGCGTCTGGCAGGCGGCGAAACGGATAAGCTGGTCGTAACCGACAAAAACATCGAGGAATTTCTGGGCGTGAAAAAATACCGCCCCAATGAAGAAACGCATGAAGACGCCGTGGGGTTGGTAAACGGCCTTGCGTGGACCAGCGTCGGCGGCGAGCTTTTGCAGGCCGAGGCGGCGGTGCTGCCGGGCACGGGCAAGCTGGAGCTGACGGGTCAGCTCGGCGACGTGATGAAGGAATCCGCCAGAGCCGCGGTCAGCTTTGTCCGCGCCCGCACGGACCAATACGGCATCGACGCGGAATTCTATAAAAACAAGGATATCCACATCCACTTCCCCGAAGGCGCCGTGCCCAAAGACGGTCCTTCCGCCGGCGTGACGGTGACCACCGCCGTGGTGAGCGCCCTCACCGGCCGCAAGGTGCGGGGCGACACAGCAATGACAGGCGAAATCACCTTGCGCGGCCGGGTGCTGCCCATCGGCGGGCTGCGGGAAAAATCCATGGCCGCCTACCGCGAGGGGATGCGCTACGTGCTGATCCCCCACGACAACGCGCCCGACCTGGAAGAGGTGGATCCGGCGGTGAAAGAAAAAATCACCTTCCTGCCCGTAAAAACGGCGGACGAGGTGCTGGACTTCGTGCTGCGCCCTTCCGAAAAAACGAAGATGGAAGAGATCCTCGTGGAGGAACCGGTCAAAGCGCAGGAAAAGCAGTTTCCGCCGCCGACATTCCATAAAGAACGGGGGCGTACCGGTGAACTGCAATAAAGTGATTTTTGAGGCGGCCTACGGCACCGCCAAACAGCTTCCGCCCTCAAACCTGCCCGAGGTGGTGTTCGCGGGCAAATCCAACGTGGGCAAAAGCTCCCTGCTGAACAAATTTTTCAACCGCAAAAATCTGGCGCGGGTATCCTCCGTACCGGGCAAAACCACCACGGTAAACTTCTTCCGGGTGGAAAACGTGCGTTTTACCGACCTCCCGGGCTACGGCTACGCCAAACGCTCCGCCGCCGAGATCCGCCGCTGGAGCGACCTGATGGAGGGCTATTTCGCGGGGCAGCGGCAGATCGCGCTGCTGGTGCAGCTGTTGGACATGCGCCACGACCCCACGGCGGACGACCGCACCATGCTGCGCTTTTTAACGGACGCCGGAATCCCCTTCGTCTGCGCGCTGACAAAATGCGATAAACTGAAAAAGACCCAACGGGAGCAGCGGCTCGCCGCCTTTGCCGCGGATCCGGATCTGCGGGCGGCGCAGGCCATGCTTGAGATCTCCTCCGAAACCGGCGAAGGGATCGAACGCCTGCGGGCGCTGGCTGAGGCCGCGGTGGACGCTTATGTAAGAGAGTACGCAGACGGGGACGAGGCTGCGGCAACAACGGAAGAAACATGAAAAAACTGGTGATTTTTGATCTGGACGGCACGCTGCTGGATACGCTCGAGGACCTGACCGCGGCCACAAACCACGCGCTTTGCCTCCATGGCCTGCCCGCGCGCAGCATCGACGAAGTGCGCGCCTTTGTGGGCAACGGCATACCGAAGCTGGCAGAGCGGGCGGTGCCCGCCGGGACGGACGCGGCAACCGAAGCCGCCGTTTTAAAAGAGCTGCTCTCCTACTATCAGGCCCACTGCAAAGAGCGCACCCGCCCCTATCCGGGGGTATCGGATCTCCTCGGGAAGCTGAAAGCCCGGAAGATCAAAACGGCGGTGGTAAGCAACAAAGCGGACGCCGCCGTGCAGGCGCTTTGCGAAGACTACTTCCCGGGGCTCTGTGACTTTTGCGTCGGCGAAACAGCGGACGTACGCAAGAAACCCGCGCCCGATACCGTATTCGCCGCGCTGACGCGGCTGAAAACCGACAAGGCGGACGCCGTATACGTGGGCGACTCCGAGGTGGATGTGGCCACGGCAAAAAACGCGGGGCTGCCGTGCCTCAGCGTGACCTGGGGCTTCCGGGATGAAAAAACGCTGCTGGACGCCGGCGCGACAACGCCGGTTCCCGACGTCAAAACACTGGAACGACTGCTGCTGCCGACCGAAACCACAGCATAATTTCAGAAAACGGCGTATACTGTTCACCAAAGCAATCGAAAGAAGGGAGAATGCCTCTTGTCGCAAACAACCGAGGTTATCGAAACCACAACGCAGATTTTTCAGGAGGAGCTGAGCAAACTGGCCCAGCTGCCCGACACCAAAGAAGAGGCGAGCATTTACTTAAAAAATCTGCTCACGCTGCTGGAGGAGTTCGCCGTGACCTACGGCGGGCGGCTCCTGATCGCCCTGATTTTGCTGGCGGTTGGGTTTAAGCTGATCCACACGTTGGACCGGAAGCTCAACCGTTCCCGCCTGATCGAAAAGGCGGACCCCAATTCCCGGAGCTTCTTTCTGGGCGTGATCGGCGTTGTTGCCAAGGTGGTGGTGGGCGTGACGGCGCTGGCGATCATGGGGGTACCTATGTCGTCCATCGTTGCGGTGGTAGGCTCCTGCGGCCTCGCCATCGGTCTGGCGCTGCAGGGTTCCCTCGCAAACATCGCGGGCGGCTTTATCCTTCTTGTGTTCAAGCCCTTTGCCGTGGGCGACTATATCATCGCCGACGGAACGGAGGGCACCGTCACCGAGATCGGCATTTTTTACACGAAGCTCCTGTCCATCGACAACAAACGCATCACCATTCCCAACGCCGAGGTATCAAACGCCACCCTTGTAAACACCACCGCCGAAGAAAAGCGCCGCGTGGATCTGGTGTTCACCGCGTCCTACGGGGACGATATCGCGCTGGTGGAGCAAACGCTGCTGCGGGTGTGCGCGGACAACCCGAAAATTCTGGACGATCCCGCCCCCTTCGCCCGGCTTTCGGCCCATCAGGACAGCGCGCTGGCCTATACGCTGCGGGCATGGTGCCGGGTGGAGGATTACTGGGAGGTCTATTTCGACCTGCACAGGGACGTGAAGCTCGCCTTTGACAAGGCCGGAATCACCATTCCCTTCCCGCAGATGGACGTCCATCCGAAAAACGACTGAATCCTTGGGCATTTTACAAAAATCGGCAGGGGATTTTTTGGAAAAGTTGAACAAAGATTAACAGAATATTAATTTTTCTTATATTTATTTAAAAAATCAAAAAAAGAATTGACACTTTGTCATTTTTCTGATATGATACACCATATCCAAGAATGACGAAGTGTCATTTTTTCTGCGAGGACAAACAATGGACGCCACCAAAACCAAAAAAATGGAAAAAAAACGCAGGATCATTGAAACCGCGTATCAATTATTCCTGAACGTGGGCATTTCCGCCACCGCCATCGACGACGTGGTGAAAAACGCCGGGATCGCCCGCGGGACCTTTTATCTTTATTTTAAAGACAAAAGCGACCTGATCGAGCAGATGGTGTTTTACAAAAGCGCCGAAACCATGAAGGCGCTGCTGCATCAGGCGAGAGCCGAACTGGACGACGGCGACACGGATTTCATTTCCATGGTGCGCTGCTTTGTGGATTGCTATATCCGGTTTTACGCGGAGCATAAGGACGTTATGATGGTGCTCAGCAAAAACATGACGTCATTTTTACGCTATTTCCCCAACTTTTTTGACGATGAAGCCCAAACGCTTTACGAAAACATTTTAGAATTATTTATTGCTTACGGTTATACGGAAGAAAAAGCGAACAGAATGATCTATATCGTTCTGGAAATGCTCAGCGCCGTGTGCGCGGACGCGCTGATGTACAGCGAGCCCTTTGCGCTGGGGCAGCTGCGGCAGAGCCTTTCGGACGCCGCCGTGCTGCTGCTGCAAAACGGCGCGAACCTGTAAGCGGGAGGAATCTGAATGAAATCACCTTTCCGGCGAATCACGGCGACGCTGTTGTCGATCCTGCTGCTGATTTGCTGTTACGCCCCGGCGGGCTTTGCCGCCGTACAAATGCCGGCCGGCTTCTCGGAACAGCAGGTGGAAGCCTGCATTCCCAAAACCGAGGGGCTGCTGCGCGCGCTGCTCGCCGCAAACGGCGGGTCTTCCGACCTTTCGGCTTCGGTTTACGGCGCGTTGTTTTCGGATGAAACGCTCAACGCCCTGTTTACCGGCATCTACAAAGGGTTTTCCGAAAACGGGAGCACCTTTGAGGCGCTGGAGATCGACGTTTCGGTCCCGGCCGTGGCTGCCGCTCTGCAGGGCTATCCGGGCGTGTATTCCGTGTTGCAGGGAAAGACCGTCTGGAGCCAGGCGCTCCCGGCGGCTGCCAACATGCGGTGGGGCGTCGGCACCAAGGCGCAGTTCTCAGCGGCGCTGGCGGCCATGCTCTCCCCCCTGAATCCCCTGCTCTATACGCTGCTCTGCGCCGGCACCTACAATGCGCGGGTTTTAATCAATATCACCGGCGCCAACGGCTACCAGAACGCCGTCGTCCCGCTGCTGCAGACGCTGGGCTGCCCGCAGATCATGTCGCAGGCGGATTTCACCGCCGCAGCCGCAGCCGACAACGCCGCCATGGTCACCAATCTCTGCGGTATGCTTTTTGCCGCGATGGACAATATCCTCAGTGCGCCGGTGTCGTCGCTTTGCACCTATCTGCCGCCCATCGCCCGGTATCTGAACAACGGCGGCATCTCCAATACGCTCAAATCCCTGATGGAACCCATGCAGGTCAAGATCGCCGTGTTTTCGCTGCCCGGCGTTTCTCAGCTTTTGGATAATACGGAGCTCTTTTCTTCCTCCACCGACCTCACCGCTCTGCTGCAGAACGCGGATCTCGGCAGCATGATGGGCGCGTCCATGGGGAATCTCCGTCTGCCGAACATCGATCTTGCCGCGCTGGCGGGCTGCGGCGCCGAACAAAACGGCGTTTTCGTTTCAAACCGCGCCCAGACCTTCGTGCTGCTGCTCACGTGGCTCATCGATACCGTAAAACAAAACGGAAGCCTTCTGACCGGCGCCGGCGTCGACGCCGCTTCGGCAGGCGAACTGCTGAAAAAAGACAGCGGCGAGCTGGTGGGGCTGATCTTTAAGCTCCTGACCATGGAAGGCAAACCGGTTTCGCTGAACGCGAGCATTTCCTACCCCGGCTACAACGCAGGAACAACGACGTTTACCGCCAACCTCACCCGCGAAAACTACGAGCGTGTGCTGGAACAGATCGACCCCACGCTGAACGAGTTTTTAGAGGAATTCACCGATATGGGCTCGCTTTCTGAGGTCACCGCAAAGGCGATTTATTCCAATAAGGTCGTCACCGAGATCGCAAAAGCCCTCTACGGCGCGCTGGACACGCCCGAAACGGCGGGGCTGTCGTCCCTGCTCGGCTTTTCCGTGACCCCCGCTGGCGTGGCAGCCTCCATCCGCGGCAGCTTTTCTTCCGCCGCCCGCGCCATCGGCGCCGTGTCGAAGTGGGAGAACCTGAACAGCGACAACGTCCGCTGGGGATTTGCCGACGGCAGCAAAAGCGGTTTTACCAACACGATAACGGCGCTCCTGCGGCCTTTTGCTCCCTATCTGCGCTTTTTGCTGGCGGAGGGAACGCTGACCGTCATGAATGCCGTGAGGATCGGCGGCGGCAACGGCTACGAAACCGCGGTGCTGCCCCTGCTTGAGGGTCTGGGCTGCGACCCGGCGGACATGCTCTCCTACGCCGAATATAAAAAAGGCGGCGACGCCGCGCTGATCACCGGGATCCTCAAACCCGTCACCGCGCTGCTGGATAAGCTCTGCGCCGCGCCCGTGGATACAATCTGCGGCCTGCTGCCCAACCTCATCTACTTCACGCAGGGGAACCTGATACAGCAAAGCATGACGAATCTCATAAACCCCGTAACGGAGCTCGTGAAGGAGCTGGGCATGGAATCCCTGCTGCCGGCGGATCTGACCGCCTCCATGCAGATGAACGTCAACGTCTCAGACCTGATGAAGCAGTTTACGGCCAACAGCGATCTCGGCATCACGCTGCCGGAGCCGGATCTGGCGCTGGTGCTTTCGCTTGGGACCGCCGTGAACAAAACGGGCAAGCGCCAGCAGCAGTATACCTTTATCGAAGCGGACCGTCCGCTGGTGCTGGTGACGCTCCTGCGCTATATTTTCGGCGCGGTCAAGAACAGCGGCGATCCCGACACGCTGACAAAGCTGCTGGGCGATTCCCCCATGGGCATGGGAGGAGGCGCGGCGGAGGGCGACGCCGCCGGCATGGATATGATGGCGGTCTACACGGATAAGATCGGCAAGCAGCTTGCCGAAATGAGCGTGGACGAAACCATCGAGTGGCTTTATGATCTTCTGTTTGCCGAAACACCGAAACGTGAGGACGCAAACGAGGAGGAGATCATCCCCACGATCATCTACCAAAAACAAAAGGACTATACCACACTCAAGCGGGTGATCGCGGTGGTCCTGATCATAGCGTTGATCACAGGCGCAGTTGTCTTTTTCGCGAAGTTCGACTTTGCCGCGGCAAAGGAAAAACGGGAACGGAAGAAAAAGAAAAAAGAAGAATGGAAACAGGCGACCGCCGGACGATGACCACCGTCTTCCCGGGGACGTGACGCCGGGCAAACGCGAAACGACGAAAGAAGAGAGCGAAAAATATGCTGATATTAAAAGATATCGTAAAAGATTACACCGCGGGCGACACCACCGTGCAGGCGCTGAAGGGCGTGAATATCAACTTCAGGGAAAGCGAATTCGTTTCTATCCTGGGGCCCTCCGGCTGCGGTAAAACCACCATGCTGAACATTATCGGCGGGCTGGATGTGTATACCAGCGGCGACCTTGTCATCAACGGCAAATCCACCAAGGATTTTACCGACGGCGACTGGGACACCTACCGCAACCATTCCATCGGCTTCGTGTTCCAGAGCTACAACCTGATCCCGCATCAGACGGTGCTTTCAAACGTGGAGCTGGCGCTGACGCTTTCGGGCGTTTCGAAAAAGGAGCGGCGGGAGCGGGCGGTGGACGCGCTCCGGCGCGT
>CACZOP010000007.1 GCA_902782845.1 Oscillospiraceae bacterium
AAATTTCGTCGTCGGTAACCAGCACAGCGCTTGCCAGTTTGTCGTGCTCCGCTTGTGATAAGAGGTCCGCCGCCGCGTGACGGGGATCCGATTTGCCGTCCGCCACGATCAGAATCTCGCTGGGGCCGGCGATCATATCAATGGCCACCGCGCCGAACACCTGTTTTTTCGCTTCCGCCACAAAGGCGTTGCCGGGGCCGACGATCTTATCCACCTTCGGGATGCTTTCGGTGCCGTATGCGAGGGCCGCCACTGCCTGCGCGCCGCCCACCTTGAAGATCTTATCCGCGCCCGCCACCCACGCGGCGGCGAGGATCACAGGGTTCACCTTCCCGTCGGGGCCGGGTGGCGTGACGATCACAAGCTCCTTTACCCCCGCGATTTTTGCGGGGACGGCGTCCATCAGCACGGTGGAGGGATAGGCTGCCGTGCCGCCGGGCACGTAAAGCCCCGCCCTGTCCAGCGGAATGACCTTCTGCCCAAGCACGATGCCGGGCGTATCGTTGATGATAAAGCTGTTCCGAACCTGCCGTTCGTGGAATTTACGGATGTTGGCGGCAGCCCTTTGCAGTATGTCGATAAATTTCGGGTCCACCTGCGCCACGGCTTCTTTGATCTCTTCTTCCGTCACCTGCAGACGCGTTAGCTTCGCTTTGTCAAATTTTTCGGTGTAGGCAAACAGCGCTTTGTCGCCGTTCTCTTTTACGTCGGCGATGATGCCTGCGACGATTCCCGCCACGTCTGCCTGCGGCTGCACGCGGGCAAAGATCTCGCTGTTTTTCACTTCGCCGTATTTCAATATTTTTATCATACTTTTTTCTGCTCCTTCTGATCCGCAACAGCGGCGGTCAGGCTTGTGATTTCTTTATATTTGAATTTATAACTTGCCCGGTTTGCGATGAGGCGCGCCGATATGGGTACGATGGTTTCCACGACCTCCAGATCATTTTCTTTCAGCGTTGTTCCGGTTTCCACGATATCCGATATCACGTCCGAAAGCCCTAAAATCGGAGCGATCTCAATGGAACCGTTCAGGTGGATGATGTCGATGTCCCGGCCCTTTCCTGCGTAGTAGTTCTGCGTGATGTTGGTGAATTTCGTTGCCACCCGCAGCGTTCTGCCCGGGTCGTCGCGGAAATCCTTTTTCGCGGCGATCGCCATGCGGCATTTGCCGATATCAAGATCGAGCAGTTCATAAACGTCAGGTTCGTATTCCAGCAGGATATCCTTGCCCGCCACGCCGATGTCGGCCGCGCCGCGTTCCACGTAGATGGCCACGTCCGAGGGCTTTACCCAGAAATACCGTACCTTTTTTTCTTTGTTTTCAAAAATCAGCTTTCGTCCGCCCTCGCGGATGGCGGGGCAGTCGTAGCCCGCGTTTTCAAACATGGAATAGACCTTTTCGCCGAGCCTGCCCTTTGGCAGCGCCACGTTTAAGAATTTATCCATTTTCGCCGCCTCCTTCCTGCAGGCGTTCCAGCATATCCAGATAAACCGCGAAGCCTACGGCGCCGGCGTTCCGGTGCATCCGCCGCATCAGCCGGTCGTATTGCCCGCCCGAAAGCACGCTGCCGGGGATCCCTTCGATAAAGCCTTTGAATACCGCGCCGTTATAGTATCGCATGTCGCCCACCACCGAAAAATCGATCCGGAGAACGTCTTTTGCCGGGGTCTGTTCCAGGCCTGTCAGTATCGCGGAAAACGCATTCAGCGCTGGCTGCGCCGCGGTGCCCTTCAGCAGATGTTCAAGCTGCGGCAGCACCGTCTCGGGCTGTCCGTAGATCTGCGCCAGCCGCTTGAAAATCTCTGTTGCCGTCGGATCCGCGTTCGCTTCCGTGCAGAGCGCGTCGATTTCATGCAGATTTTTTTCTCCCGCTTTGCGCTGGATGGCCGCCGCCGTTTCGGGCGGAACGTTCAGACTATCGATGACTGCCTGCAGGATCCCCAGATGTGAAAGATCCAGCACGCAGGCAGGGGAGAGCTTTTTCAGGCTTTGCGCCGCGAGAGAAATGACCTCGCAGAGATTCTCTTTGCCCACGGCGCCGATGCATTCCAGTCCCGATTGCTTGATCTCTCGGAAGCGATGCGTCCCTTTTGATACCCGATACACGTTCTCGTCGTAATACACTTTTTCCACGCCGTCCGGCAGATCCTTTGTGCTGCGGATGATGGAGAGCGTCACGTCGGGTTTTAACGCCATCAGCTTTCCGTTGGTGTCGGTAAAGGTGATAATGTTGTCGGAGATCAGGAAATCCTTGTTCTTTACGTAGAGGTCGTATTCCTCAAATTTGCTCATTTTATACTGCCGGTAGCCGTGGTCGGCATACAGGGCGCGCAGGGTAAACGCCGCCCGTTCCTCCGGCTTCAGGATGCGTTCGTCAACCGTCATTTTTCGTTCCCTCCGCTGATAATTTCCGTATCGCTTTCCGGTAGCCGCCGCTGCCGTAGTTGAGGCACCGGCTGACCCGGCTGATGGTGGCGGTGCTGATGCCCACTTCTTTCGCGATGGTCTGATAGTTTTTGCCCTGCGAAAGCAATACGGCGGCGTCCAGCCGCTGCGCCATATCCTCCACCTCTTTGATTGTGCAGATATCTTCAAAAAACGCGTAGCAGTCTTCCACGTTTTCAAGCTGTAATATCGTTCTGAATAACCTGTCCTTGGAGGCGTTTTTCTGCTTGTTCAACCTGCGGTCCTCCCGTTGTTTCGGAATTTGGCGTTATTTTATCACTTTAGCATGGTAAAGTCAAGTGTTTTTTATAAAAAATTACCGGACGCCCGAAGACGTCCGGCCTGAAATGGGGGATCAGTATTATTCACACGAAATCCGTTTCCTGTTTCTGCGGGAAATACCGGCGGAAGCGAAGCGTGACCTTAAACAGGTCGCCGTCAATATCGATACGGAACGCGCCGCCCATGTTTTCCGTCAGGCTTTTTGAGATCGCGAGCCCCAGTCCGGAGCCTTCGGTATTGCGGGAAGCGTCGCCCCGCACGAAGCGCTCCGTCAGTTCTTCGGGGGAGATGTTCAGTTCACATCCCGAAATATTGCGGAAAACCACTTCTGCCGCGTCGTTTTCGTTCGCAAGGGTCAGGTAGACCCGCGTACCGGGCATGGCGTATTTGCACACGTTGTTCATCAGATTGTCGAATACGCGCCACAGGAGTTTTCCGTCGGCGTAAATAAAACTCTCTTCCTCCGGACGTGTGACAACCGTCTGCAGGTCTTTTTCTCTCAGCTTCTCTTCATATTCGCCGCCCATCTGCTGCAGCAGCACGCCGAGATCCAGATATTCCATCTGCATTGGGGTGCTGCCGGTGGCGGCTTTCGAAGCGTCCACGATATCGGTCGTGAGCTTTTTCAGCCGCTGCGCCTGCCGGTCGATCACGTCGACATATTCCCGCGCCTTCGGATTGTCCACGTCTTCTTTTTTCAACAGGTCGATATAGTTCACAATGGAGGTCAGCGGTGTTTTCAGATCGTGCGAGACGTTTGTGATGAGTTCCGTTTTCATGCGCTCGCTCCGGAGGCGCTCCGCAACGGCGTTGTTGATCCCCACGTTTACGGCGTTGAGCGAATCGGCGTGTTTTTTGAATTCACCGAACAGAATGGGGCTCGTTATCTGTTGCTCCGTACTGCCGGCGGCGAGTTTTTTTGCGCCGTTCTGGAGGGT
>CACZOP010000008.1 GCA_902782845.1 Oscillospiraceae bacterium
TGGTGGAGACGAAGGGACTCGAACCCGTGACCTCACGGATGTGAACCGTGCGCTCTAACCAGCTGAGCTACGCCTCCGGAACGTGTTGTATTATACTACAACTTTGAGGGTTCGTCAACTGTTTTTTTGAAAAAATTTGAATGTCCTTCGATTTTTTATTACGAAGTGCCCAAAAAGTGCCGGAATGCAGAGATGGATTTCCGATATACTTCGTTTTTTTTTGCAAATGCCGTCTGTTATTTTGTCAGCACGGCGGAGAGCACGGCTTTGATGGTGTGCATGCGGTTGGCGGCCTCCTGAAACACCAGCGACTGCTTGCTTTCGAATACTTCGTTGGTGACTTCAAACGCGTCCATCCCGAATTTTTCGCCCATTTCTTTGCCGATGGCGGTGTTCAGATCGTGATAAGAGGGGAGGCAGTGCAGGAATACGCACTGTTCCCCGGCGGCGTCCATCAGTCTGCCGTTTACCTGATAGGGCCTGAGGGCGTTTACGCGTTCTTCCCATACTTCCACAGGCTCGCCCATGCTTACCCAGATATCGGTGTAGATCGCGTCCGCGTTCTTTACAGCCGTTTCGGGATCGGAGATAAAGTCCAGCGTTGCGCCGGATTCTTTTGCAACCGCTTCGCACTGCGCGATCAGCGCCTGATCGGGGAAGTATTCCTGCGGCGCCGCGGCCACGAAATGCAGCCCCATTTTCGCCGCGCCCACCATCAGGGAATTGCCCATGTTATAGCGGGCGTCGCCCATATACACAAGCTTTTTGCCTTTCAACGAACCGAAATGCTCCCGGATCGTTAAAAAGTCGGCAAGGATCTGCGTGGGGTGGAATTCGTTTGTGAGGCCGTTGATCACCGGCACGTCGGCGTAGTCCGCCAGCGTCTGCACGATCTCCTGGCCGTAGCCGCGGTATTCGATGGCGTCAAAAATACCGGAGAGCACGCGGGCGGTGTCGGCGATGCTCTCTTTTCTGCCGATCTGGCTGCCCGAGGGATCCAGATAAGTGGAGCCCATGCCGAGATCGTGGCAGGCCACTTCAAAGCTGGAGCGGGTGCGGGTGCTGGTTTTCTCAAAAATCAGCGCCACGTTTTTGCCCTTGAGCGTGTCGTGCAATATCCCCGCTTTCTTTTTTGCCTTGTATTCGGCGGAGAGATCCAGCAGATACCCGATTTCTTCGGGGCTGTAATCCAGCAGCTTTAAAAAATCGCGTCCGTACAGGTTCATTTGCAGGCCTCCTTCAATACGTTGATCGCTTTTTGCAGCAGCTCCGGCGGGATATTCAGCGCCGGCAGCAGGCGCACCTTGTTTTTTGCTTTGAGCACCAGCACGCCCCGTTCCATGCAGGCGGCGATCACTTCCGACGCGGGCTTTTCGGTTTCCACACCCAGCATCAGCCCCATGCCGGTCACGCCTTTTACGCCCTCGGCGCCGGTGAGCTCGCTTATGATGTGGCGGGATTTTTCCCGGACTTCGCCCAGCAGCGCGTCGTCAATGCGGGAGAGGATCTCCACCGCGCCGGCGCAGCAGACCGGGTTGCCCCCGAATGTGGAGCCGTGGTCGCCGGAAACGAAAACGTCCTTTACTTTTTCGCCAAGCAGCGTTGCGCCCAGCGGCAGCCCGCCCCCGAGCCCCTTTGCGGTGGAAACGATATCGGGTGTGATCTCATAGTTCATATAGGCGTAGAGCGCGCCGCTGCGGCCGTTGCCGCACTGCACCTCGTCGCAGATGAGCAGGATATCTTCGTCGGCGCAGAGCTTTGCGAGCCCTTTCACAAACGTGGGTTCCAGCGCGGTCACCCCGCCCTCGCCCTGCACGCACTCGATCATCACGGCGGCGATCTTTTCGGTCTGCGTTAATTCTTTTACCGCTTCCAGATCGTTTGCGGGGGTGCACAAAAAGCCGGGCGTGAGGGGAGTGAAATCCTTGTGGAACACCTCCTGCCCCGTGGCGGCAAGGGTGGTGAGCGTTCTGCCGTGGAAGCTGTTTTCAAGCGTGACGATCTTATAGGTATCGGCGCCCTTTTTTGTCGCGGCGTATTTGCGCGCCGCCTTGATGGCGCATTCGTTGGCTTCCGCGCCGGAATTGCTGAAGAATACCTTCTTCATGCCGGTTTTTCCGCAGAGCAGCTTTGCCAGCGCCGTGTCCGGGGCGGTGTAATAGAGGTTGGAGGCGTGCTGCAGCGTTTGCAGCTGCGCCGTTACCGCCGCCGTCCAGCCCGGATCGGCAAAGCCGAAGATGTTCACGGCGATGCCGGTGCCGAGGTCGATATATTCCTTGCCGTTTTCATCCGTGCAAAGGCTTCCTTTTCCGCTTTTGAGCACTACGGGGAAACGGGCGTAGGTGTTGGCAATATAGGTTTTATCGTCCTGCATGATCTGGGACATTTAGGGATACCTCCTTTGTTTGGTTACATCGTAAACATCGTGCCGAGTCCCTCGTCCGTAAGGGTCTCGATCAATATCGCGTGAGGCACCGTGCCGTTGATAATGAACACTTTTTTCACACCGCACTGCACTGCCAGAACGCAGCATTCTGTTTTCGGGATCATCCCGCCCGCGATCACGCCGCTTTCGATCAGCGCGGGCGCTTCATCCATCGTAATATGCGGGATCAGCGTTTCGGGATCGTTTTTATCCAGCAGAACGCCGTCGATATCTGTCATGGATATAAGGCTTTCGGCGTTCAGCGCTCCCGCAATGTGCGCCGCCGCGGTATCGGCGTTGATATTATAGATGTTGCCATCTTTATCGCAGCCGACGGTGGAAACTACAGGGATATACCCCCGATCCAGCGTGTCGAGGATCACCTGTACGTTCACCCTTTCGATTTCTCCCACAAAGCCCAGACGCGGATCCTTCTGTTTTGCTTCGATCATCATGCCGTCGGCGCCCGAAAGCCCGATGGCATGGGCGCCGGTGTTTTCGATCAGGTTCACCAGATTTTTATTCACCTTGCCCGCAAGCACCATCAGCACCACGTCGGCCGTTTCGCTGTCGGTGACCCGCAAACCGTCCACAAATTCGCTGTGCTTGCCGGTTTTTTTCAGCATGTCGTTGATCTCGGGGCCGCCGCCGTGCACCAGCACCACCTTTACGCCGATCTTGTGCAGCAGCACCACGTCGCGCATTACGCTCTTTTTCAGACGGTCGTTCAGCATGGCGTTGCCGCCGTATTTCACCACCAAGATCTTGCCGCTGTAGGCCTGAATATAGGGCAGGGCGTGCACCAGCGCGTAGGCGCGCTGGGCGTTTGTCAGCTTTGAGGGTTTTTCCTGTTTGACTTCTTTGTTTTCCGTATCCATTTTTCTTTCCGTTTGTCGATCGTTTACGTTCTGTAGTCTCCGTTGATTTTTACGTATTCATAGGTAAGATCGCAGCCCCAGGCGGTGGAAGCGCAGTCTCCGTCGTTGAGGTCGACCAGGATCTCGATTTCTTTTTCCAGCAGGATGCTTTTCGCCTTCTCTTCCGAAAAATCCACGCCCGCGCCGTTTTTGCACACGTCGATGGTTCCGGCGGCGGAGGCGAACGCCACATCGATTTTGTCTACGTCCAGCGGTACGCCCGCGTAGCCCAGCGCGCAGAGCACCCGGCCCCAGTTGGCGTCCGCGCCGAACATGGCGGCTTTTGTAAGGCTGGAGCAAATCACGCTTTTTGCCGCCGCCTTTGCAACTTCAGGCGTTTTTGCGCCGGATACTTTGCATTCCAGTAGCTTGGTCGCGCCTTCTCCGTCGCCCGCGATCTTGCGGCAGAGCGCCACCGTAACGGTATTCAGCGCCTTCATAAAAGCGCCGAAATCTTCGTTTTCTTCGGTGATGAGGTCGTTCCCCGCCATACCGTTTGCGAGCACCGTTACCATGTCGTTGGTGGAGGTGTCGCCGTCCACGCTGAGCATATTGAAGGTGCTCTGGATATCGGTTGAAAGCGCTTTCTGCAGCAGCGCGGGGGAGATTGCGCAGTCGGAGGTGATGAATACCAGCATGGTCGCCATGTTGGGATGGATCATGCCGGAGCCCTTGGCGATGCCGCCGATCCGGCAGGTTTTGCCGCCCGCCGTGAATTCCACCGCCACCTCTTTGATCTCGGTATCGGTGGTCATGATGCCTTCGGCTGCGTCCCGGCTCTTATCGTAGTCCAGCCCGGCGACCAGGGGCGCGATGCCCGCGGCGATGGGTTCGATATCGAATTTCAGCCCGATCACCCCGGTGGACGCCACGATCACGTCCGCTTCCGGGATCCCCATGGCGTCGGCAAGCAGTTTGCACATGGCGTTGGCTTTTTCCACGCCGTCGGCGTTGCAGGTGTTGGCGTTGCCGGAATTGCAGATGACGGCCTGCGCTCTTCCGTCTGTCAGATGCTGCCGGTTCACCGTGATGGGCGCGCCTTTCACGAGGTTCGTGGTGTACACCGCCGCCGCGGCGGCCGGGACCTCGGAATAAATCAGGCTCAGATCCTTTTTCGTTTTGTTTTTCCGCACGCCGCAGTGGATGCCGTTGGCCTTAAAGCCTTTTGCGGCGCAAACGCCGCCGGAGATCAGTTCCATGTTATTTCATTCCTTTCGGGAGATAAAGTCGGGGGAAATCTTGCCGTGTTATAACTGCAGTCCGGTCGTGGGTTCCATGCCCAACGCCAGATTCATACATTCCACGGCGGCGCCCGAAGCGCCTTTTCCTAAATTATCATAACGGGCGACGAGTACGAAGCGCTCTTCGTTTCCCTGCACTGAGATCTCCATGCTGTCGCGCCCCGCAAACCGGTTCGCCGCGAGAAATCCCGCCTCGTCCGCGTTTTCTTTATATGCCACGACAGGCCCCCCGTAGAGCGCGGCGTATACCGCTTTTACGTCTTCCCACGTTTTTCCCGCGGCGAGCGCAGAGGCGTGCAGGGGGACGGAGACCTCCATACCGGCGTAGAAATCGCCGACGGTGGGCAGGAATACAGGCGGGCAGTCAAGCCCCGTGAACGCCTGCATCTCCTTCAGATGCTTGTGCTGCTGCGTGATCCCGTAGACGCGCGGCGCGTCCAGCAGAACGGAACGTTCGGCCGCTTCATAGTCCGCGATCATCTTTTTGCCGCCGCCGGAGTAACCCGTCAGAGAAAACGAAGACAGGGGCGTGTTTTTCGCGAGTAAGCCCGCTTCGATCAGGGGACGCGCCAGTGCGATAAAGCCGCTGGCGTGGCAGCCCGGAACGGCGATCCGTTTGGAATTGACGATTTTATTCTGAAATCCTGCGCCGAGCTCCGGGAACCCGTAAGCCCAGTCCGGCAGCGTGCGGTGCGCGGTGGAGGTGTCGATGAGTATGACGTCGGCGGAGGTCGTCAGGGCGACTGCTTCTCTGGCCGCGTCGTCCGGCAGGCAGAGGAACGCCGCGTCCGCGCGGTTGAGCGCTTCCGCTCTGGCGGACGGATCCTTGCGTTTGTCTTCCGGCAAACGGAGCAGCGTAAGATCCTCCCGTTGCTCCAGCCGTTCGTAGATCCGCAGCCCGGTGGTCCCGGCGCTGCCGTCGATGAATATTGTATGCATAGTAAGCGTGCGGGGAAAATCGGAATTTGCTGTGCAAATTTCAAAATGAAGTTTCACCGCGTTGCGGTGAAATGAAGTTTGCCTTACGGCAAATGAAGTATTTGCCCTTCGGACAAAAATGAAGTATTCGTCGCTTTGCGTCGAATATTTCGGAACTGCGTTGCGATTTTATTCCTGCCGGAGCATATATGAGAAAAGCGCGTCCGTGGGGAATCGCCTGCGGCGGCAATAAAATCACAAGGACGGGAGTCCTTCCTTCATATTGCCCGATCTACGGGCAATATTTCATTTTTCCGCACGGCGGAAAAACTTCATGCGGCGGTCGCCGCACTTCATATTGCCGCGCTGCGGCAATACTTCATTTTGGAATTTGTCCTTGACAAATTCCAATTTATCCTTCCGTTCCTTCCAGATAATTCTTGATATATGCCAACTCCGCCGTTACGCTCTCTTTTCCGGTGCCGCCGGGGGAGTTGCGTTTCTCCACGCAGGCGTTGAGGTCAATGGCGGCGTAGAGATCGTCTTCAAACAGGTCGCTGAACTGCCGGTATTCGTCGAGCGTGAGCGTTTCCAGCACCTTGTTGTTCTCGATGCAATAATGCACCAGCGAGCCGGATATCTTATAGGCGCTGCGGAAGGGGAGACCTTTGCCTACAAGATAGTCCGCAAGGTCGGTGGCGTTGATAAAGCCCTTTTGCGCGGCTTTCCGCATATTGTCCGGCAGGGCTTCCATGGTGTCGATCATGGGCGCAAAGACCTTGAGGCACTGTTTTACGGTATCGCAGGCGTCGAAGATCGCTTCTTTGTCTTCCTGCATGTCTTTGTTATAAGCAAGCGGCAGTCCCTTGAGCATGGTGAGCAGCGTGATAAGGTCGCCGTAAACGCGGCCGGTTTTGCCCCGCACAAGCTCCGCCATGTCCGGATTCTTTTTCTGCGGCATGATGCTCGATCCCGTGGTGAACGCGTCGCTGAGCTCCACGAATTTGAATTCCCAGCTGGACCAGAGGATCACTTCCTCCGAAAAACGCGAAAGGTGGGTCATCAGCAGCGAGAGGGCGCTGCCGAGCTCCACGCAGAAATCCCGGTCCGATACCCCGTCGAGACTGTTGAGCGTATAGCCGTCAAACCCCAGAAGCTCTGCCGTGAGCGCCCGGTCGATGGGGTAGGTGGTGCCTGCCAGCGCCGCCGAGCCCAGCGGGCAGACGTTCATACGCTTTACGGCGTCTTCCAACCGGCCCATATCCCGGATGAACATCATGCAGTAGGCGCAAAGGTGATGCCCGAAGGTGATGGGCTGCGCCCTTTGCAGATGCGTATAGCCCGGCATGACCATGCCGCGGCAGCTCTCCGCTTTTTTATAGACTGCCGTGATCAGATCCGATATAAGGGATTTGATTTCGTCCGCTTCGTCCCGCAGATACATCCGTACGTCCACGGCTACCTGATCGTTCCGGCTGCGGCCGGTGTGCAGCTTCTTCCCAAGGTTCCCCAGCCGTTTTGTCAGCTCCGCTTCCACAAACATGTGCACGTCCTCGGCTGCAGGGTCCACGGGCAGCGCGCCGCTGGTTATATCTGCAAGAACAGCCTGCAGACCGGAAATGATCTGCAAGCCTTCTTCTTCGGTAAGGATATGCGTTTTGTAAAGCATGGTGGCGTGCGCGATGGATCCCATGATATCCTGTTTGACCATTTTGCTGTCGAAGCGGATGGAAGAGTTGAAGTCGTCCGCCTCGGCGTTCAGGGTCTCCTGAAACCTGCCCGCCCACATTTTATCTGCCATAACGCCGTTTCTCCTTTGCTCAGTTGAGTCCGTTTTTCGCCTTCATCTTGGCGTAAACCTTGGTGGGCAGCCCGTAGAGGTTGATAAAGCCCGTGGCGTCGTTCTGGTTGTAAACTTCGTCTTCGTCAAAGGTGGCGATCTCCGGATCGTAGAGGGAATAGGGAGACGTTACGCCCGCGTTGATGATATTGCCTTTATAGAGCTTTAATTTCACGTCGCCGGTCACGGTTTCCTGCGTGGTCTTCACAAAGGCGAGGATCGCTTTCGTCAGGGGGGAGAACCACTGGGCGTTGTAGGTCTGCTCTGCGAGCTTCTGCGCTACCAGCGCCTTGTAGTGCGCGGTCTCGCGGTCCAGCGTGATGGTTTCGAGCGTTTCGTGGGCGTGATACAGGATCGCACCGGCCGGGGTCTCATAAAGGCCGCGGCTCTTCATGCCCACAAGGCGGTTTTCCACGATATCCAGCAGCCCTACGCCGTTTTCGCCGCCCAGCTTGTTGAGCAGGGATACCAGCGCCACGCTGTCCATTTCCTTGCCGTCCACCGCGGTGGGAACGCCCTTTTCAAAGTGGATGCTCACGTAGGTGGGCTTGTCCGGCGCCTGCTCGGGCGATACGCCCATCTCAAGGAAGCCCTCTTTGTTGTACTGCGGCTCGTTTGCGGGATCTTCCAGATCCAGCCCCTCGTGCGAAAGGTGCCAGATGTTCTTATCTTTGGAATAATTGGTTTCGCGGTTGATCTTCAGCGGCACGTTGTGCGCCTCGGCATAGTCGATCTCCTCGCTGCGGCTTTTGATCTCCCATTCGCGCCAGGGGGCGATAATGGGCATATCCGGCGCAAAGGCTTTGATGGCAAGCTCAAAACGCACCTGATCGTTGCCCTTGCCGGTGCAGCCGTGACAGATGGCGTCGGCGCCTTCCGCCAGCGCGATCTCGGCGATGCGCTTTGCAATGGGGGGGCGGGCGTAGGCGGTGCCCAGCAGATAGTCCTCATATTTTGCGCCCGCCATCATGCCGGGAAATACGTAATCGTCAAGGAACTCCTTGGTGAGATCTTCGATATAGAGCTTGGAAGCGCCGGTTTTCAGCGCTTTTTCTTCCAGACCGTCCAGCTCGCCGCCCTGGCCCACGTTGCCCGAAACGGCAATGATCTCGGGGTCGTTGTAGTTTTCTTTCAGCCACGGGATGATGATGGAGGTGTCGAGCCCTCCGGAATATGCAAGTACGATTTTCTTGATTTTTGTTTTATCCATTATACGTTCCTCCGCTTTTCTTGGTTCATCTGAATTTATATTCATCTGTTGTGCATAATCATACGCCAATTTGGAATAGAAGTCAAGCTTTCCTTTTTTGTTTTGTTTTTTTCTGTTATTTGCACAATTTCCAAAGAACCGGACAAAAGATTTCATAAATACTGCACATAGAAAGACGGGTCGTTTCCGGCGGTTTTTTGCGTAAAAAAACCGGACGCGTGAACGTCCGGCGGTTTGTGTGTTGCGGATTCTTTTATACCAGTGTTTCCAGCCCCACGGCGGCCCGGAGGATCAGCCGCGCGTCTTCGGCGGTGACCGCGTTGTCTTTCGTGGCATCCGCAGCCAGAAATTCGGCGGAACTCGCGGCGTAATCCTCCAGCCCCACAGCGGCTCTGAGCGTCAGCCTCGCGTCCTCCGCCGTGACTTCGCCGTCACCCGAGACGTCGCCGAGACGGAATTCTTCTTTTGAAGGAGCCAGTTTCGGGATGGGTTCTGTTTTTGTGGCTTCACAAATCCCGCAGGTAAAAGTTTTCTCGCCCTCGGCTGAAGCTGTCGCTGCTTTTGTGATCTTCCCTTCATCCCACGTGTGGTTGCCCGTGGCGGGGATCGTTTCGCCGGGGGTGAGTACCGCGCCGCAGCCCTTGCAATAGGTGTCGCCGGTGTATCCCGCTTTGCCGCAGGTGGCTTCGGCGGCGTTTCTGATCTCCGTTCCGCCGGTATGGTTATCGGTGTCCTTCGGGAGCGTTTCCGTTTTTGTCGTATTACAGATGACGCAGGTGTATACGATCTCGCCCGTTGCGGCGCAGGTTGCGGCGGTAGTGACCGTGCCCGCGTCCCAGGTGTGCGCGCAGGTGGCGGGGTCCGGCGCCCGGAAATGGATCACGGCGCCGGTGAGGTATTCGTTGCCCTCCCGGATGTCCAGCGCGTTCCACTGCTCCGGGGTGCCGTCGTAGTAAACGTCCGTGATGCGGCTGCATTCAAAGAAGACGTTGGGGCCCAGCACCGTCATGCCGCTCGTGAGTACCACGCGCTTGATGCTTTCTTTATATGCGTGCAGCGGGGACCATGTGGGCAGGGGCATGCCGGGGCTCCACCAGCCGGTCTGGAATTCCACCGTCACATAGCCGAAGGTGGCGCCGGAGCCCGAAATGGTCAGCGTGCCGTTGGCGTCCAGCGTATAGGGCAGGTCCTCGCCCCAGTCGCCCTCAAAAATGATCCTCCCCGCGGGGGGCAGGTCCTCCGGCCGCCAAGGATCGCCGATCTCGCCCGAGCGGGAGGGGTGCGGCACGTCCGCGCCGCCGGTGTAGTGCAGCGCGGCGTTCAGCAGGCAGCCGTTTTCATCTTTGTCAATGTTGATTTCCTTCCAGGTGGAGGCGTTGCCTGAGTAATAAACGTCCGTCAGCGCTTCGTCGTGGCTGAACGCGCCCCATTCAATGTCCGTGAGGCCCGCGCCCAGCGTTACCTTTTTCAGCTGCTTGCATTCGTTCAGCCCGCACATCTCGATATAGGTCACGTTCGACAGGTCGATCTCGGTGAAATCGCAGCGGGTGAACGCGCCCACTGCCAGCCGCTTCACCGTATCGGGCAGAGTGTAGTCCGCGGCGGACTTGCCCTCGGGGTGCTTCACAACGGTGCGCATATCCTTGGTGTACATCACGCCGTCCACGGAAGTGTAGGCCGCGCCGCCCTCCGCCACGTTGATGTCCGTCAGCCCCGTGCAGTTGTCAAACACAAAGGTGCCGAATTCCTGCAGGCTTGCGGGCAGGTCGATGGCGGTCAGCTTTTTATCGTTGCCGAACACCCATTCGCCGATCGTTTTTACCCCCTTGCCGATTTTGATCTCGGCCAGATTCGGGCAATCCTCAAACGAGTAGCATTTGATCGCTTCCACGTTGTCGCCCATCGTTACGCTTGAGAGTGACGTGGCGTAAAACGCGCCGGGCGCGATGGTTTTTACGGTATCCGGCACCGCGTATGACGCGCCGGATTTTGCCTCTGGATAGCGGAGCAGCAGCTCGCCGGCCTTATCAAAAAGAACGCCGTCCACCGATTTGTAGTATTGGTTGCCGGCGGCCACGCTGATGTTTTTCAGCGACGGACAGTAGTCAAACACATATTCGCCGATCTCTTTCACGTTTTTCGGGATGGTCACGGCTTTCAGGTTCTTGCATTCAGAGAAGACATAGCTCTCAATGACTTCCAGACTGTTCGGCAGCGTGATCTCCGACAGGGATTTCCCTACGAAAACGCCCTCTTCCAGTGTTGTCACACCCTCGGGCACAACCACCTTATCCGCGTCGCCGTCATATTGATAGAGCGCACCGTCGCCGTCGATCTTTAAATCGTCGTCGTCCGCCGCGGCGGTCGCCGCGCAGGAAAAGCAGAGCAGCAGGGATAAGAAAACACACAGCGCCTTTTTCATAAAAATCCGACCTTCTTTCTTTTTTGTTGAGGCAACGGGAATCCTCTGATTTCCATTTTATCATTATATTTTCAGAATAGCAATATAAAATCCATTAAAACCACAGGGACACTGTAATTTTTCGGACAAAAAGCGAAAAATCTATTGATTCTTTTTGTTAAATCCTCTATAATGTGTTCGGAATCTTCAAACGGGGGCTGCTTTGGGGGCAGCAAACGGGGAAAGCATGTATTATCTGGTGATTTCCGCCGCCGTGACGATGTTCGGCGTGCAGTTTTTCTTCAACGAACGCTATACCAATTCCGAGGGCGCGGGGATGCGCGCCGTGCTGAGATTCACCCTTTGCGCCAACGCGGCGGGTGCGGTGATCTTATCCTTGATTGCGCTGATACAGAGCGGCTTCCGCCTGCCCTCGTTTTCTTTCTTTACGCTGGGGATCGCAGCCGCCGCCACCCTCAACGGTTTTCTGTATAATTTCTGCAGCTTTCAGTCGCTGGCAAAAATCAATCTCTCTTTATATTCCGTATTCGCGATGCTGGGCGGGATGACCCTGCCCTTTGTGTCGGGAATTCTTTTTTTTCATGAGGATTTTACGCTCGGCAAGGGCGTTTGCTTCGCTTTTATTGCGCTGGCGCTGTCTTTTACCGTGGAAAAGGGGCAAAAGCGCGGCGGCTGGCCGTATTACCTGGGCATTTTCATCTTCAACGGCATGAGCGGCGTGCTCACAAAGATCTATCAGTATTTCGACGTGCCCAAAACCCCCGACGCCTATTATTCCGTCACGCTTGCGCTTTTGATGACGCTGACTTCGGCGGTTCTGCTGCTGTTCAACAAAGAAGAAAAGAAAAAGCCCGCCTTGCGGACGGTTGGCTATTCCGCGGGCTACGGGATCCTGAGCACCGTGGCGAACTTTCTGCTGCTTTTGTCGCTGTCGCATCTGCCGGCGTCGGCGCAGTATCCCTTTGTTACGGGCGGCGTGATGATCGTGTCCACCGTATTGTGCCTTTTCACCCCCAACAAACCGAAAAAGAAAGATCTGCTCTCCGTTGCGCTGGCGTTTGCCGGGATCATGGCGCTGGTCTTCTTTGAATGAAAATGTATAATTATTGCATAAAAATACGTTTTGATACAGGAGGAAACAAACAATGAAACCGATCATGGGTATCCAGCTTTACACGCTGCGTGATTACACGCAGACAGCCGGGGCGCTGGACGAAACGCTCCGGCGGCTTTCCGCCATGGGCGTGACCGACGTGCAGTTTTCCGCCATCGGCGATATCCCCGCCGAAACGCAGAAGGAGATCCTGGACCGTTGCGGCATGAAGGTCTGCGTGACCCACAAGGGCTTCGACCGTTTCACCGCGGATCTCGAAAACCTCATCGCCGAGCATAAAACCATCTGCTGCGACGCGCCGGGGCTGGGCGGCTGCCCCGGTGAGTACCGGGATTCCGCCGAAGCGGTGCGCCGCTTTGTAAAAGAAACCGGGCCCATCGCGGCAAAGCTCGCCGCCGCCGGCATGACGTTCAACTACCATAACCATGATTTTGAATTCAAAAAGCTGCCGGACGCCGATACCTGCATCATGGATATTCTGCTTTCCGAAACCGACCCCGCGGCGTTCCATTTTATCCCCGACGTGGCGTGGATCCACTTTGCGGGCTACGATCCCGTGGAGGTGCTGCACCGCATGAAGGGCAGGGTAAAGGTGCTGCACTTCAAGGATTATATCATCGACGACGCCGGCGAGCGGAAATTCTGCTCTCTCGGCAAGGGCAAAGTGAACCTGAAGGCGTGCTATGAAGCCGCAAAAGAGCTTGAGATTCCCTATATCATGTATGAGCAGGACTGCGACTGGGTGGACGATGATCCCTTCAAGGCCACAGAGGAATCCTGGGCCTTTATGAAAAGCATTGAGGAGTAAGCGATGGCACAACTGAAAATGTACTGGTTCCCCGATCAGCCGATTCATGAGGAACCGCTGCCCGAGGGCTACAGCATCAGCCGCTATAAAACAGAGGCGGACAAGCTGGCGTGGGTGGAGTGCTGCAAAAACGGTCTGGTGGGGGACGACGCCACCGCGGAAGCCTTCGACAACAGCATCACGAGCAACAGGCACATCAATCTGTTTGAGGACGTGTTTTTCCTCGATTACGGCGGCGAGCACATCGGCACCGTCACCGCGTTTGTGAACAGCGAACACAATTTCGGCGATATGCACATGGTGGGCATACGCACCGATTTCCGCGGGCGGGGGCTTGCAAAATATCTCAATTTCATCACGCAGAAGCACCTGAAGGACCGGGGACTGCGCTTCGTGCTGCTCACCACCGACGAGTGGCGCAAGGGCGCGGTGAAATCCTATCTGAACGGCGGCTTTCTGCCGGTGGAATACGCCCTCGGCATGGAGGACCGCTGGCAGGCTGTGCTGGAGGAATACGGCATCGACAGCGTGCAGATGGTGTATGAGGACGGTTCTCCCTATAAAACGGTCTTTCGCAAGGGGCTCTCGAAAAAGGTCCGCTTCGGCGTGTTCGGCGCAGGCCGGGGCCAGAGCATGATGGACTTCTGCGTGCAGAGCGGCGGCGCGGAGCTGGTTGCGATCTGCGACCGGAACGAAGAGCGCCTTGCTCATGCCCGGGAGACCTACGGCGGCGCTTCACTTGCCTGCTACACCGATTTTGAAGATTTTATCCAACACGATATGGATTGCGTGGTGTTGGCGAACTGCGCCAACGAGCACGCGCCTTTTGCGGTCAAAGCCCTGAACGCCGGCAAAAACGTGTTCAGCGAGCTTTTGCCCGTGCAGACCATGAAGGAAGCCGTGGAACTGGCGGAGGCGGTGGAAAAAAGCGGCAAACGCTATTTCTACGGCGAAAACTGCTGCTATATGCCGGCGCCCAAAAAGATGAAGGAGCTCTATAAAAAGGGCGCGCTGGGCGCGTTTGAATACGGCGAGGGCGAATATATGCACAACTGCGAGAGCATCTGGGCGCCCTGCACCTTCTGCGAGCCCGACCACTGGCGCAACACCATGAGCGCCTTCTACTACTGCACCCATTCGCTGGGGCCTATCGTGCATATCACCGGCTTGCGCCCCGCAAAGGTCACGGGCTTTGAGGCGCCCTTCAACCACCGGATGTACCGTATGGGAGCGAAAGCAGGGGCCTACGGAATTGAGCTTGTTACCATGGAGAACGGAGCGCTTGTCAAGAGCACCCACGGGGTCGGGGTGTCGAATCACTCCCTCTGGTATATGGTGAACGGCAGTAAGGGCGTTCTTGAAAGCGCCCGGGAACCCGCGAACGCCGGTGAGGTGAACACCCTCTACGGCGAGCTGGACGAAAACGAGGGCGACAACAACCGCGTGATCTCGGAGATCGACACCAAAGACGCCCTCACCGAAACAGCGAAAAACGGCGACCACGGCGGCGCGGATTATTACACGCTCTATCACGTGGTGGAAGCCCTGCGCGGCAACCGCAACGCGGACGTGATCGACGTGTACGAGGCGCTGGATATGTTCCTGCCGGGCATGTTCGCCTATTTCAGCGTGCTTGCGGGCGGCGTGCCCATGGAGATCCCGGATCTCCGCCAACCGGAAGCGCGGGAAAAATGGAGGAACGATACCCGCTGTACCGACCCCAAGGCGAAAGGGAACGAGATCCTGCCGTCTTATTCCAAAGGCAATCCCGTGATCCCGGCGGACGTGTATGAGAAACTAAAGGAGAAACAGAGGTAGATCGTATGGCGCAATTAAAAATGTATTGGTTCCCGGATACGCCCATCGAGGAGGTCGCGCTTCCGGAGGGATATTCCTTTTCGCACTTTGATCCCGCAAAAGATATTCACGCCTGGTGCGACTGCCTGCGGGGCGGCGCGCTGATCGACGGACGCAGCGACGGCGTGGGCTTCGGTCAGGAGATCATTGATTTCCCGGATATCAATCCGGCTCAGGACATTCAGTTCCTCGACTACAAGGGCGAGCACATCGGCACCGCCACGGCCTTCGTTCACAAAGCCGCCAACATCGGCGATATGCATCAGGTGGCGCTCAGGAAGGATTTCCGCGGCAAGGGGCTCGCGAAATACTTAAGCTATATCGTGTTGAAAACGCTGAAAGAACGCGGCGTGCGTTTTGTGTCCCTTACCACGGGCGAAGGCAGGCCCGCGGCGGTGAGATCTTATCTTGCGGCAGGATTCCGTCCCGTGCAGTATGACGTGGGCATGGAGGACCGCTGGGCGGCGTTCATGGAGCAGTATGAGATCGACAGTCTCCCCATGTATTATGAGGACGGCACGTTTTATAAAACCATTTACCGCAGAAGCCGGCAGCCCAAAGTAAAAATCGGCGTGTTCGGCGCCGGCCGCGGCCGCACCATGATGAACTTCTGCAAGGCGGCGGGCACGGCCGAGCTGGTGGCTGTTTGCGACGCAGTGCAGGCAAAACTGGACGACGTGAAGCGCGATTTCGGGCAGGAGCACGAGGTGGCGCTCTACACCGATTTCGACGAATTCTTACGGCACGATATGGATTGCGTGGTGCTGGCGAATTTTGCCAACGAGCACGCGCCCTACGCCATCCGGTGCATGGAAGCGGGCAAGAACGTGCTGAGCGAGGTGCTGCCCGTGCAGACGATGAAAGAAGCCGTGGAGCTTGTGGAATGTGTGGAACGCACCGGAAAGATCTATGCCTATGCCGAAAACTACGCCTATATGCCCGCGCCCCGCAAAATGCGGCAGCTCTATAAAGAAGGGAAGCTGGGAGATTTTGAATACGGTGAGGGCGAGTATATGCACAACTGCGAGCCTATCTGGGACCGCTGCACCGGCGGCGACCCCACCCACTGGCGCAACACGATGAGCGCGTTTTATTACTGCACCCATTCGCTGGGACCGCTGATCCATATCACCGGCATGCGCCCCGTGAAGGTTTCGGGCTTTGAGGTGCCCTTCGACAAACGGATGTGCCGCATGGGCGCGAAAGCGGGCCCCATCGGCGCGGAACTGGTCACGCTGGAAAACGGCGCGGTGCTCAAGAGCATCCACGGCGTGGGGCCTTCCAAGTGTTCTATCTGGTATTCTGTCTACGGTTCCCTCGGCGAGCTGGAAAGCGCCCGGGAGATCACAGGCAAAGGCGTCGGGACCCTCTATGGCAATTTAGATAAAACCGAAGGCGGCAACGAAGGCAAAAACGAGGAGATCTCCACCAAAGACGGCCTCACCGAACTTGCGGAAGCCTCCGGTCACGGCGGTTCCGATTACTACGTGATGTATAACATGGTAGAGGCGCTGCGGGGCAGCAAAATTGCCGAGATCGTTGACGTGTATGAGGCGATGGATATGTTCCTCCCCGGCATGTTCGCCTATTATTCCGCACTGGAGGGCGGTAAGCCCATGGAGATCCCAAACCTCAGGAACAAAGAGGAACGCGACAAATGGCGCAATGACCGCCGCTGCACCGACCCGAAAAATCCTGAAAACGAGATCCTTCCCAGCTACTCCAAAGGGAATCCCGAGATCCCCGCGGAGAACTACGAACGCTGGAAAATGAAATCCTGATCAACGGAGGAAGATCATAATGTCAGAAAAACTTCGCCTCGGCGTTATCGGCGTCGGCAATATGGGCACCGCCCACGTGCAGAATATCATGAAAGGCAGAGAGCCCGAAATCGAGCTGACGGCAGTGGCGGATATCGACCCCGCCCGGCTGGAAGCAGTAAAAGAGATCGCCCCGCAGGCGCGTTGCTACGATACCGCCGAAGCCCTCATCCGTTCAGGCGACGCGGACGCGGTGGTGATCGCCACGCCCCATTATTTCCATCCTCCCCTTGCCATTGAAGCCCTGAACGCAGGGCTGCACGTGATGAGCGAAAAGCCCGCCGGCGTGTATACAAAACAGGTGCGGGAGCTGATCGACGTGGCGGAAAAGAGCGACAAAACCTACGCCATCATGTTCAACCAGCGCACCAATTCCGTTTACCGCAAGGTCCGCGAGCTGGTACAGAGCGGCGACTACGGGGAAATGAGGCGTGTGAGCTGGATCATTACCGACTGGTTCCGCACACAGAGTTACTACGATTCCGGCGCATGGCGCGCCACGTGGGCGGGCGAAGGCGGCGGCGTGATGCTCAACCAGTGCCCCCACCAGCTGGATCTCTGGCAGTGGATCTGCGGTATGCCCGTGAAAGTGCGCGCCGTATGCAAAGAAGGACTCTGGCACGATATCGAGGTGGAGGACGACGTGACCATTTTCGCGGAGTACCCCAACGGCGCCACAGGCACTTTTATCACCACCACCGGCGACTGCCCCGGCGACAACCGGCTGGAAATCACGCTGGACCGGGCGAAGATCGTGTGTGAATATAACCAGCGCGCAAAGGAATTCGAGATCTGGATGTATGAGCTGAATATGGGGACGGCGGAATACATCAAAAACTGCGACAAGGGCTTCAAAAAGCTGGAAGGGCGTTGGGTCAAGGTGAGCCACGACGGAAAAAACGAGCAGCACGTGGGCGTGATGAACGCCTTCGCCGCCCATATCCTGCACGGCGCGCCGCTGGTGGCCGAAGGAAAAGAGGGGATCAACGGCCTTGCCATCTCCAACGCGGCGTTCTTATCCTCATGGCTGGAGAAAGAGATCGCCCTGCCGCCGGACGAAGATCTGTATTACGAACTCCTGCAGGAAAAAATCAAAAATTCCCGCTATAAAAAAACGGTCCGTACACAGGTGGAAACCGATATGGGCTCCACATTCTGAATAAAAACAGGAGGAACAAACCTATGATGAAAATCGGCGTGATCCCGGATTCCTTTCAGGTCCCGTTCAAAGAGGCGGTGATCCTTGCCCGCGACCTGGGCGTGCAGGGGCTGCAGCCCTTTGTGACCCGCGGCGAAATGGCGCCCGAGAACCTCAGCAGGGAAGACCGGGCGGATATCCTGAAATACGTGAAAGCCAACGGCCTTGTGTTCTCGGCTCTCTGCGCGGATTTCGGCATGAATTTCAAGGCGAAAAAAGAGGAAAACGAGGCGGACGTGCAGCGCACCATGCGGATGATGGATCTGGCGCGGGATTTTGATACCCGCGTGATCACCACGCATATCGGCAGGGTGCCGGACGACGAGAACTGTGAAGAATACTTCAACATGGTGAACACCATCGAGCGGCTGGGCAGATACGGCGATGAGATCGGCGTGTGCTTTGCCACCGAAACAGGCCCCGAGCCGGCGCTGCCCCTGCGCAAAGTGCTCGAAAAGGCAGATACCCGCAGCGCAAAGGTGAATCTGGATCCGGCGAATCTCTTTATGTGCGCCGGGGAGAACCCCGTGAATTCCGTGCGGGTGCTGCAGGACTATATCGTGCATACCCACGCCAAGGACGGTCAGATGCAGCCGGACGGTTCTTATAAAGAATACCGACTCGGCGACGGCGGCGTTCCCTTCCCGGAATATATCGCAACGCTGAAATACGTGGGTTACGACGGCTTTCTGACCATCGAACGGGAAGCGGGCGCAACGCGGTTCGACGATATCCGTCACGGTGCGGAGCTGCTGCGCGGGATCCTGGAGACGCTTTATTGATCCTGATAAAATTACGTAATTGATAACAAACGGAAAAGGAGATAAAACTATGGCACTGAAAGCTGGCATCATCGGCGCGGGCGGTATCAGCCGCTGTCATCTGCACGGCTACCGGGAACTGGGAGACCGGGTGGAAGTGGTTTCCTGCTGCGATATCGAACCCGGCAAGGCGCAGAGATACGCCGAGGAATACGGACTGAAAAGCTACTACGACAACTGTTACGATATGCTGAAAAACGAGGATCTGGACCTTGTGAGCGTCACCACGTGGAACTCCGCCCACGCGGAATGCGCCATCGCCGCGCTGAACGCCGGCTGCCACGTGATCTGCGAAAAGCCCATGGCGATGAACGCAAAAGAGGCGCAGGCAATGGCCGACGCCGCCGAAAAAAACGGCAGGCTTCTGATGATCGGCTTTGTGCGCCGCCACGGCAACGACGCTTATCTTGCGAAGGAACTGGTAGATAACGGCGACCTCGGCGAAGTGTATTTCGCAAAGGCAAGCTACCTGCGCCGCGCGGGCTTCCCGGGCGGCTGGTTCGGTGATAAATCCCGCTCCGGCGGCGGCCCGCTGATCGATCTCGGCGTTCACGTGATCGACCTTGTGAAATACGTCATCGGCAATCCGAAGCCCGTTTCGGTCTACGGCGCCACCTTTGATAAGATCGGCGCAAGGGATCATATCCGGCACGGCGGCTGGGTGAGCGAATCCGCGGTGGAAAAGCCCATCTTCACGGTGGAGGATCTGGCCGTCGCCATGATCCGCTTTGATACCGGCGCGGTGCTGCAGGTGGAGACCAGCTTCAATCTGAACACCAAAAGCGGCTCCGGCGACATCGAGATCTTCGGCAACAAGGCCGGTCTTACCTTCTCGCCCTTTGAACTGCACACCGAAAAGGGGGATCGCCTGGCGGATATCACTCTCGCCGGCGACAACGGCTTTGATTTCTCCCGCGATTTCGACCGCGAGATCAAAAATTTTGTGGACGCTGTGGAAGGCAAGGCCGCCTGTATCGCCCCGGCGGCGGATGGCGTGGCGCTCATGAAGATATTGGACGCGATCTACGAATCCGCCCGCATCGGTAAAAGTGTGGATATCGTCTGGTGAACGGCCGATACCCCGTCGGCGCGGCGGAACCGCGGAATGCCCGGGCGGCAATTCACGCGACCGTAGATCCTCATAAAAGGAGTTGTTTGCATGAAAATCATTCTTGCGCGTTTTGTGCAGTTGTTCACCTGCTTCGCGCTGGCGTTTGTCTGTCTGTCCAATGGCGCGGACAGCGCGGGCTCCGCTTATCAGGCGGAGAATCCCGATAAGGTCCTTCTCTCCGCGGCGGTGGTGAGCGATCTCCATGCGGCGGACGAGTTAAAGCGGGACCGCAATATCATCCTGTCAAAGACCTTCGCCGGTATTGCAAAGAGCAAAACAAAGCCGGATGCGCTGGTGATGCCGGGGGATCTGACCAACAACGGCACCCGGGATGAATTTCGCTGCCTTTCGGCGATCATCAGACGCTATAACCGATCTGCCGCGGTGAT
Organism: Oscillospiraceae bacterium; assembly: GCA_902782845.1. Lineage (GTDB taxonomy): Bacteria > Bacillota > Clostridia > Oscillospirales > Acutalibacteraceae > RUG806. The sequence continues at coordinate 20,092 of CACZOP010000008.1, forward strand.
CCCGGCAACTGGCAATCACGACGCCCGCGGCGATATGCACAAGGAAGATTACGCGCAGAGCCTTGGATACTACCTGACCTTCTGCCGTCTTCTGGGCGCGGAGACCGACCGTCCCTACTGGTTCACGAAGGTGAACGGTTATTACTTTATCGTTCTGGGCTCCGAGGCGGAGGTCAAGGATCGCGCCTATATCAGCGACCGTCAGCTTCTCTGGCTGGACGGACGGCTGAGCGCCGCCGAAACCACGGGCAAACCGGCGTTCGTCATCTGCCATCAGGTGATCGACCACACCAACAACGTGGATAACGAGTGGTATTTCGACGGTTCCATCGGCGAGCAGTCCGACGCGGTGCGGGACGTGATAAGAAAACATACCGACAGGGGCATGACCGTGCTCTTTATCAGCGGTCACCTTCATGTGCCGTTCTGCGATTTCTCGCTGGAGCAGCCGTGGGAGAATCTCTATTGCCTGAATCTGCCCTCGGCGCAATACACAAACGGCGGCGGTGAGGGCTGTATGCTGGAGGTCTACGAGGACCGTGTGCTGATCCGCCCCCGCAATTTCATCACCGGCGAATGGCTGCCGCAGACGTGGACCGTCCCGCTGGGATAAAAATCCGAAAAAACGGTATATACGAAATAAAGGACGCTCTTTCAGGGCGTCCTCTTTGTATGGTGTTGAATTATATCGGGGTGTTTTCCGCTTCGTTTGTTTTGATCCCGAGCCTGGCGGACAGCGCGTCGGCTCTGCGCAGCAAATCGTAGAGTCCGTCCTCCGACAGTACGCCGCGCCGCAGGTCTTCGGGCAGTCTGCCCTTTTCGTCCGCTTCAAAATCTCTCAGCCATCGGCCGCTTTCCTGATAGTCCGACAGGCCTTTCAGGGCAGGCAATACGGCTTCGTATTCGGCGATCGCGTTTTCGAGGTTTGCAACCGCGGCGGAAGCTTTATTGAAACGGCGTTCCATCTCGCCGATTCTTTCGATCCGGTCCATCGTGTTTATTTCAGGTTTACAATGTTTTTCGGATTTCCGGCAAGGAAGGAGGCGATATTGTCCTCCACGATCCCCATGAGCCGCTCGCGGGTCTCATACGCCGCCCACGCGATGTGGGGCGTGATGAAGATGTTTTTCGCGCTCAGCAGGGGATTGTCCGCCGCGGGAGGCTCGGTGGAAAGCACATCCACGCCCGCGCCCGCCAGCTTCCCGCTGTTCAGCGCATCGGCCACCGCCGCTTCATCCAGCTCTCCGCCACGGGAGGTATTCACCAAAAACGCGCCGTCCTTCATTTTAGCGAGGAATTCCGCGTTCACCATTTTGTCGGTGGCCGGGGTCATGGGGCAGTGCAGCGTTACGAAATCACACTGCGGCAGCATTTCGTCCAGCGACAGGAATTTCACCGGCGCGTCGGGATAGTTCTCGGGGTGGGCGGTGTTTGCCAGCACCCGCATCCGGAAGGCCTTCGCGATCTCCGTTACCCGTCTGCCGATCCTCCCGTAGCCGATCACGCCGATGGTCTTGCCCATCAGCTCGGCAAGCGGCGCCTTCTGATAGCAGAAGTCCGGAGAAGCCGCCCAGTCGCCCGCGTGAACGGAGTCGGAATGGAGCCCCACACGGTTGGCGAATTCCAGAATAAAAGCAAAGGTCTGCTGCGCCACCGCCGAAACGGAATAGGAGGGAATATTCGCAACAGCGATCCCGCGTTCGTCGCAGGCGGCGGTGTCCACCACGTTGAAGCCCGTGGCGAGGATGGCGATGAGCTTCAGTTTCGGCAGCTGTTCCACGCTCCGGCGGCTGACGATCGTTTTGTTCAGGATCACGATCTCCGCGTCTTTTGCGCGGCTGACCACCTGCGCTTCGGGGGTGCGGTCGTAGATCGTGACTTCCCCGTATTTATTCAGCCACTCCCAGCTTAAATCGCCGGGGTTGGCGGCCTTGGAATCAAGAATGACGATGTTCATGTGAATCTCCTTATTTCAGCCTGAATTTCGCGTTGTAGTCCGAAACGCCGTAGTGGCCGATGGTTTTTTCCAGCATCCGGTAGAGGTCGGCGGGTTTGCCGTCCACCTTCACGTTCAGCGCGCCGAACAGCAGCCTGAACCGTGACAGTATGCCCATGATGGCGTCGTATTCCGGCGTCCCGTAGTTATAGGGCGCGTCGCCTTCAAAAATCTTTCGCACCAGCGTCACGGCCATTTCGGTAAACGGGCGGTCTTTGATCCCGTCCGGGCATTTCACGGCGAAGAGGCGGCAGAGGTCGCCCACGGTGATCCGGTTCAGATACGAGCCCACGCCCCCCACGATCTTTTTCACCTGATCCGAGGCGTTTTTCACGCCGATCTTTCCCAGAAAACGTTCGGGATCGTCCCGCATAAATGTGATGAAGGTGTTCAGCATCATGTCGAACTGGCGGCGGAAGTATTCTTCCTTCGAGAGCCCCTTCGTATCCCAGTCGAAATCCGGCACCGGGATGGATTCCACCTCCACAAAGTCGCCGTCGGTGATGGTCACGAGCCGCAGATAGGCCGGGCAGCCGATCAGAGAACCGGTGCACACATCCACAAAGCGGTTACCCTTTTCGGTGGTTTTCACCTTGATGCTCTGGTTGTGCATGTGGCCCGTAAAGCAGAGGTGCACGCCCTCGTCCGCCAAAAGCGTTGTGATAAAGTCGGCGTTTTTCATCACGACCTCGCCGCCCAGCAATGAGAAAAGCTCGCATCCCGGCAGCAGGGGGTAGTGGTTCATTGCGATCATGTCCTGCCCGTCTTCCCGCGCCTGCTTCGTCTGCTTTAAGATCCATTCGATCTGCCGCGCGGTGTAGGTGTGGCGGCTGGCTTTGTTGCCGTCGTTGTTCAGCGCCAGCAGCCGGAGCCCGGGCGCCAGCTGCGCCACGTAGCTCAGGCCCTCTTTGTCCACGGCGATGGCGTCGGAAAAACCGTAGTCGTAATAAAGATCGAACAGCTCGTCCCGGGGGGTGCCTTCCGGCGCCAGCCGCCCCGTTTCGTCATAGCCGAATGGATGCTCGTTGCAGTCGTGCCCGGCGGTGATCACGTAGACCTTTTTTCCGCTTGCCTTCAGCTTTTTCAGCAGCTCGATGAATTCCAGATGGCTTTCTTTTTCACCGTTGAACGAAAGGTCGCCCGCGATCAGCACGATGTCGGCAAGGTCGGTCTCGTTCAGCCATCTGAACGCCGCTTCGTTGATCGCCTGGGTCTCAGCGAAGCATTTCTGCTGGGTGAGCATATATTCCTCATAGCCCTCTCCCCGGCAGCCCAGCTTTTCCGCAAAATAATGCGTGTCTGTCAGCAGCAGAATTCTTACCTTGTTTTCCATATTCTCATCCTCCGAATTTGTTTTGTATGATCAGCGAACCTGCCCGGGATCACGCGCTCCGGGCTGCCGCTACCGTTTCGCAGCAGCGTTCCACGGCGGCGGCGTGCCGCACGGCGGAATACAGGCCGCAAAGTGCGTTGAGTTCGTTCTGCCAATAGGGCTCGCTCACTGCTTTGAAGCATTCAGCCCGTTTTGCCAGATACCACGTAGGTTCCGATTCGAGCGGTTCTCTCTGCGCCAGATAAACGCTGTTTCCGGCAACGAAGGCTGCCGCGCGCCCTTCCTCGATCCCGACGCAGGCGGCATAGAATTCCTGCGGATAAGCGGGGTCGCCGTTTGCGAATACCGCGATCCGCGGGCTTTGCTTCACCGTAACCTCCGGGGCTTCCCTGAGATCTCTGTAAACGTCCGAAATCGTCGCGCCGTTGCCGATCTCCTCCGCCGCGGCGTTCATGCGGGCAAAGGCAGCGTTGAGCTTTTCACCGGCTGCCTGCACGCCGCCCTCTCCGGCAGGGGGAACGCCTTCCAGATAACGCACGGCGAGGTAGTTCTCCGTGTAATAAGCCCAGATCGCTTCGTCCCCGATGGGCTTTTCTCCGTTGACGTCAAACAGCGCCGTCCGGAGCTTTTCACCGTAGGCGTGGGAGGTACGCAGCTTATAGATCGTTTCTTTTGAAATGCCGGCGGCTTCCCATTTTGCGCCGAAGATCCGCCAGAGCGCGTTGGTTTCTTCGCTTACCTTCACGCGTTCGCCGGGGCTCAGGCGCAGCTGCCTGCTCGCGAAGGCGGTGTTGATCGCCAGATACCGGATACAGTCCCGCGTGGCGTCGTCTACCCGGGCGCTTTTGTCCGCCGCCGCGGGGTCGCCGTAGGCTTCATACAGGAAATAGCTGAAAATCTCCCCGTTCAGGGGAGTGCCGTTCACGGTGATGGGCGTTTGCGGATTGGTCCTTTTGCAGGAACTCAGACAGGCGCAGAGCAGCAAAAAAAGCAGGATCCGCGCGGCATGCTTTTTCATAGTGATCCTCATACGAAAGAATTGGTTCTATTTTACCATACCCAATAAAAAAAGAAAAGTCCTTTTCGGCAAAAACTATCCTCCCGCGGAAGAAAAAACACAAGTGGAAGACTTGATTTTGTTTTTTTACCGTCGTATAATAAAATAGACTAATTATAAAGTGAGGAATGTATTATGAAAGCCACCGGACCGATCGGAATCATCTGTGCGATGGAAAGCGAGGCGGCGCTGCTGGTAAAAGCGCTGGAAGAAAAAGAAAAAATCACTGTTGCCGGCAGCGACTATTACGCCGGAACACTTTGCGGCACGCCCGCAGTGGTGGTGCAATGCGGCATCGGGAAGGTGAACGCCGCCCGCTGTACGCAGGCGCTCATCGACCGCTTTTCGCCCCGCTGCGTGATCAACTCCGGCATTGCCGGCGGCGTGGGCGAAGGCCTGCATGTGGGCGACGTGGTGCTCGGCGCAAAGCTCGTGGAGCACGATTACGATCTCACGGCGCTGGGCTACGCAAAGGGTAATGTTTGCGCCGGGAACAAAAAAGAACCCACGTATTTCCGCAGCGACCCGGCGCTGATCGACGCGATTGAGGCGGCGGCGAAGGCGCTTGCGCCCGATCGCGGTATTCACCGGGGCGTGATCGCCTCCGGCGACGTGTTCGTTTCGTCCAAAGAGGTCAAAGCGGAGCTTCGTTCCCGGTTCAACGCGCTGGCGGCTGAAATGGAAGGAGCCGCCCTTGCTCACACGGCGGAATATGCGGGCGTTCCCTACGCAGTGATCCGGGTGATCTCCGACCTGGCCGACGGCGGAGCGCCTGTTTCCTACACGGTATTTGAGAACAAAACGGCGTCGCTTTCCGCAAAGATCATGATGGCGATGGCGGAGGCAGCCAAAGCATGAAGACTGTCACCGCAAATTATCACACCCATACCCGCCGCTGCAATCACGCGGTGGGCGCCGACCGCGACTATGTGGAAAACGCGATCCGGGCGGGGATGAAGATCCTCGGTTTTTCGGATCACACGCCCATGATCTTTCTGAAGGAGCGCTACGGCGACTATTATTCCGGTTTCCGGATGCGGCCCGAACAGGCGGAGGGGTATTTCCGCTCTGTGTTGGATCTGAAGGCGGAATATAAAAACGAGATCGAGATCTTCGCGGGTGTGGAAACGGAATACTACCCCGATTGCTTCCCGGGTTATCTCGAATTCATGCGGCAGTTTCCGCTGGACTATATGATTCTTGCCCAGCACTTTGTGGGGAAGGAAGCCCCGGGGTACGATGCTTTCGATCCGGATCCGTCGCCCGTGCGGCTGCAAAAATACTACGAAGCGGTGCTGGAAGCTGTAAAGACCGGCTTGTTTCTGTATGTCGCCCATCCGGACGTGATCAATTTTACCGGCGCTCCCGACGTTTTTGAAGCGTATACCCGCGCGTTCCTCGAGGCGTTGCTGCCGCTGGATCCGGTGCTGGAGATCAACCAGCACGGCCATCTGGGAAATCGGAACTATCCGAACCCGGAATTCTGGCGGCTGGCGGGGGAATACGGGTTCCGCGCCATCGTGGGGGTGGACGCCCACGACCCGGCGGAGCTGCTGGACAGCGAACGCATCGGCTGGTGCAGGAACCTCGGAGAGACCTGCGGCCTGCGGATGATGGATTCGCTTCCGATCTGTCCGCCCGAACTGTAAAACCGAACATAACAGATATATTGAAAGGAGTTTTCCATGAGCGCCATTGATTTTACTTCTCAGAACGATTGTTTTACCCTTGCCAACGGTGTGAAGATCCCCTGCATCGGCTACGGCACGTGGCAGACGGCCCCGGGGCAGACGGCGGACTGCGTAAAAACGGCGATCCGCGCCGGTTATACCCATATCGACACGGCATGGGTCTACGGCAACGAGCCGGAGGTGGGCGAAGGGATCCGGGCTTCCGGCGTAAAGCGGGACGAGCTGTTCGTCACCACGAAGCACTGGGTCACCGAGCGCGGCCGTCAAAAAACCGCGGCGGCGATCGACGTTTCGCTGAAAAATCTGGGGTTGGACTATATCGACCTCTATCTTGTGCACTGGCCCTGCGTGGAAAAGATCAGCCCCGACTGGAAGGAGATCAACGCCGAAACCTGGCGCGGCTTTGAGGACGCCTGTAAAGCGGGCAAGCTGCGCGCCGTCGGCGTAAGCAACTATCAGGCAAAGCACCTGAACGCGCTCTTTGATATGTGCAGCGTAAAGCCCATGGTCAACCAGCTGGAATTTCACCCGGGCTATACCCAGTGGGAGAATATCCGCTTCGCGCAGGAAAACGGCATGCTTGCCGAGGCGTGGAGCCCCCTCGGCTCCGGCGCGGTGTTAAAGGACGCGCGTTTAACTGAGATCGCGGCAAAATACGGTAAATCCGTGGCGCAGCTCTGCGTGCGCTTCGCATTGGAGTGCGGCGTGCTGCCCCTGCCGAAATCCACGAACCCCGAACGCATCAGAGCGAATCTGGACGTGTTCGATTTCAGCCTGACGGAAGAAGACAAAAGCGAGCTTCTGCATTTCCCGGCGCTCGGGTTCAGCGGCTTCCTCCCCGAGGACGCCCCCGCCGATGCCATCGCATAAAGAAAAACAAAGCGACGGATCCCGATTCCCCGACGCCTTAATTCCATTTATTTCGAGGAAAAAAACATGGTCAATATCAAGCGTCTCGAACCCTTTGCCTATGGCTACGTTCACGCCGGCAGGGAGGACAAAGATTACCGCATCGCGTGCGGCATAAAAACCTGGGCGGAGGAAACCGACCTCGCCCTTGACCTTTCCAACTGGTTCCAATCCCCGCTTTCGAGCTGGTACCGGCAGGCGGTGCGCTATTCCCGTGCCGAAGGCATAGACCTGAACGAGAACATCAAAAACCAAAACGCCGCGGCCTGTACGGAGTTGTCCGATCTTGAAACGATCGACTATTATTTCGATTACTTCCGCCCCTACGAAACCATCCGCATTATCAGTAAGGTACGCACGCCCAAAGAAGAAAAGCTCGAGATCAACAAGTGCTGCTGGGCGGCAGGCGGCGGGCACAGTAACCCCGACTACGAAATGCTGCTGCGCCTCGGCACCGACGGTATTCGGGCGAAGATCAAGCGATTCCGCGCCATCCATACGGATAAGGGTGATTTTTACGACGGATTGGAGCTGGCGCTGGACGCAGCGGAGATCATTGCCGCCCGCTACAGGGCGCTGTGTGAAGAAAAGCTGCAAACCTCCGAGGGGGAGGAAGCAGTTTTGCTGCGGCGGCTGGCGGAAGCGTTTTCCCATATTCCGCAGAAACAGCCCCGGAATTTCTTTGAAGCCTGCCAGATGTTCTGGCTGTGCTTCAGTATGCTGGATATCGATTCCCCGGGCCTCTTCGACTACGCAATGGGGCGGTATTACGAAAACGACGACCCGGGCGACCGCTGGGCGTGTTTGGGGCAGCTTTGGGAGCTGTTCCACGCCACCCGCACGTGGAACCTCTGTGTGGGGCGCAGCGACGAATTCGGCGGCGACTGCACCTGCGCCCTGACCTACGACGTGCTGAAAATGGCGCGGGAGAAAAAATACGATACGCCCAACCTCACGCTGCGGGTGCATCCGGGCACCCCGGAGGCGCTTTGGCAGGCGGCGGCCCGGACCCTTGCCACCGGCATCGGCATGCCCGCCATCTATAACGACGACTGCGTCTGCCCGGCGCTGGAGGCCATCGGGATCCCGGCGAGCGATTCCCATTTATACTGCATGAACGGCTGCAACCAGATCGACATTTTCGGCAA
>CACZOP010000009.1 GCA_902782845.1 Oscillospiraceae bacterium
AAATTCCGGTTTTTCTCTCAGATGATAATGCAGATCAGGCCGTTGCACCCTTCGTTGATCACCCGCTCCAGCGTCTGCTGCAGCTTCATCCGGGCTTCGGCGGGCATGTGCAGCAGCTTGGTTTTCAGCCCTTCGTTCACCAGATCGTCCAGTGATTTTCCGAAGATATTCGACTCCCAGATCTTCGAAGGGTCCTCCTGAAAGCCGTCCAGCAAATACTTCACCAGATCCTCGCTCTGCTTTTCGCTGCCCACAATGGGCGCCACCTCTGTTTTGATGTCGGCGCGCAGCATGTGGATGGAGGGTGCGCTTGCCTTCAGCTTCACGCCGTAGCGGCTGCCCTGCCGCACGATCTCCGGCTCCTCCAGCGTCAGCTCGTCGATCTCGGGCATCACGATCCCGTAGCCCACCGAATTCACCTGCTCCAGCGCGGCCGCGATCTTATCGTATTTCTTGCGGATCTGCGAGAGCTCCTGCACGGCAGCAAGCAAATCGCCGTCGTCCGCGATCTCTTTTCCGGCGATCTCCCCCAACAGGCTGTAAAACACTGCGTTGTCCACGTCCGCTTTCAGGTAGGCGGTCCCCTCTCCCAGCTCAACAGTCCGGGTCTCCACCGCGGTCACCGCCTCGATGGCGGTCATGGTCTCCCGGTAGCCCGGCAGCTCCCGCACCCGGCGGTTGGCTTCGCCCGCGGCCGCCGCTTTTTCAAATAACGATGCGCGCAGCGACTCGCCGTCCGACAGCCCGCCGATCCAGCCCGGCAGGTCGATCACCACTTTTTTCAGCGGAAATTCATACAACACCTGCGATAAGATCCGGCGGATCTCCTCCTCGTTCAGCTTCAGGCAGTTTACCGGCAGCACCGGCACGCCGTATTTTTCCTGCAGGGCGGCCGCCAGCTCCGCCGCCGCGTCGCTTTTCGGATACATACAGTTGAGCAGCACCACAAAGGGCTTGTCGATCTCCTGCAGTTCCGCGATCACCCGCGCCTCCGCTTCCTCGTATTCCTCCCGCGGGATCTCGCTGATGGAGCCGTCGGTGGTCACCACAAGGCCAATGGTGGCATGCTCCGTGATCACCTTTTTCGTGCCGATCTCCGCCGCCATATTAAAGGGGATCTCCTCCCGGAACCAGGGCGTTTTCACCATGCGGGGCTCCTCGTTTTCGATATAACCCAGCGACGACGGCACAATATAGCCCACGCAGTCCACCAGCCGGACGCTGAAATTCGTCTGCTGATCCAGCGACAGCCGCACCGCCTTTTCCGGCACGAATTTGGGCTCGGTGGTCATAATGGTCCGCCCGGCGGACGACTGGGGCAGCTCGTCGATCATCCGCTCCCGGGCGAAATCCGCGGGAGAATTGGGCACGATCAGGGTCTCGAAGAATTTTTTGATAAAGGTGGATTTCCCGGTACGCACCGGCCCCACCACGCCGATATAAATGTCCCCGCCGGTCCGCATCGCAATGTCTCGGTATAAATTCACATCTGTCATCGTTTTCAGCCTCCGCTACCGTTCTTTTGGTACATCTTATGAAATCCGGACGGGTTTTATGCCCGGAAAGACGAGAAAAAAGCTCCCGTCCCGCAAAGCGGAAACCGGAAGCCCGAAAGCATTGTTCGGTTTTACTCTCGCCGCAGCAGTTCCTTCCGGATCTCCCCCGGCACAAGGCTGCCGCCGGTGGCCCACACGATATGGGTCGCCCGCGAAAGCGCGTCCGCGGAGAAGCTGCCGGACAAATACGCTTTTCCCTCTTCTGTGGCGCAGAGATCCTCCAACGGCCGGAACGCCGCGCAGGCGCTGGGCTCAACAAAAAGTCCCTCCGTATCGAACAGCCGCCGCAGACAGACGTCCAGCCGCCCGTCCGACGTCGTGCTCTCGCCCTCCAGCAGCTCCCGGATCATTTCTCCGGCAAAGGAGGAGCAGCGGCCCACGGCAAGGCCGTCCGCCCGGGTTTTTCCGTCAAGTCCCACTTCCTGCACGCAGATATCGTGGAATTTCCCGCTCAGAAGCCCCAGCAGCATACAGGGGGCCCCTGTGGGCTCGGCGAAAAAGCAGCGCACCGCGTCGCCGAACGCCAGCTTTAGCCCGAAGGTGATGCCGCCCGGCGCGCCGCCCACCCCGCAGGGCAGATACACAAAAAGCGGGTGGGACGCGTCCACCGCGATCCCGGCGGTATCGAGCTGCGCGCGCAGGCGTTCTCCGGCGGTGGCGTAGCCGCAAAAGAGATCCCGGGAGTTTTCGTCGTCCACAAAATAGCTGTTCGGGTCCGCTTCGGATCTCGCCCTGCCGTTTTTCACCGCTTCGCCGTAGTCGCCTTGGTATTCGATCACCTCGGCGCCACGAGCCCGGAGCAGATCCTTTTTCCACTGCTTCGCGTCGGCGGACATATGCACAATGGCCCGAAACCCCAGAGCGGCGCTCATGATCCCGATGCTCAGCCCCAGGTTCCCCGTGGACCCAACCTGCACCTGACGGCAGGAGAAAAACGCCCTTGCTTCGGGGGTGGTCAGCTTCCGGTGGTCGTCGTCCGGAGCCGAGAGGAGCCCGTGGGACAGCGCAAGCGTCTCTGCGTGCTTCAACACCTCATAAACGCCCCCACGGGCCTTCACCGAACCCGCCACGGGCAGGTCGCCGTCCCGCTTGACAAACAGCCGCCCGGGGATCTCCGTCCCCTCCGCACATAAGGCTTCTTTCAGCCGCGGGACCTCGGTGAGCGGGGATTCGATGATCCCGCCCGTTGGCGCCGTCTCGGGGAAATACCGCAAAATCACCGGCGCGAACCGGCGCAGCAGCCGCTCTGCCTCGGAAACGTCTTTTTCTGTCAGCGAAACCTCCCGCAGCGCGGCGGCGGCGGACCGCCTTTCCGGGTTCAGCCAGAAAACCTCTTTCCCCTTCGCCACGGCCCGCAGCAGGGGGTCTTTTAATAATACGTTCATTTCTTCTGTTCGCATGTTTTTCTTTACCGTTCCATCTGAATCCGGTGATCGGAATCTGCGGCGCGACTCCCAATCACCTCTCTCCTATCCCCTCTCCGGGAACCATGCCTCCAACCGGTAGATGGGGTATCCCTGCGACGAAAACTTCTCTTCATACTCAGTCACGATATTTCCCTCAAAACCGCTTTCGTGGAGGTTCAGCGAAACCGCCTTCACCCGGCAGCCAGCCAGCGAATACTGCTCGATGGAATACTCAAAAAAGTGCATGTTGTCCGTCTTCTGGTGGATCTCTCCGCCCGGGACCAGCAGATCCCGGTAGATTTCC
>CACZOP010000010.1 GCA_902782845.1 Oscillospiraceae bacterium
CAATTTTCAGCAAACAGGCAGAGCGCTTTGTGCGTTCTGCTTTTTGTTTTTAAAGTTTTTTTATTTTAATCAAAAAAACACTTGATTTTCCGGTTGCGGTGTGTTATAGTATGCAAGGTAGAATTATGGTATTGACAAAGGAGTGGGCAAGTCCCGCTCTTTTGTTTTGATAAGCATACGGCCGGGAGGGAACATTTTGGCAGAAAAGCGAAAAGGCGGCAACGTGGTGAACACCGTGTGGGGCATTGCCGAGCCGCTGGCGGAGGCACTGGGGCTGATTCTCTGGGACGTCCGCTTTGTAAAAGAAGGCGCCAACTGGTATTTAAGGATCGTGATCGACAAAGAGGGAGGCGTGAACATCGACGACTGCGTGGCCATGAACGACGCGCTTGACGCCCCGTTGGACGAGGCGGATCCCATCCAACAGAGCTACAACCTGCAGGTGATGTCCGCAGGGCTGGAACGGGAGCTGACGCGGGATTTTCATTTCGCGGCATATACGGGCGAGAGGATCATCTTAAAGCTCCGGGCAGCCTTTAACGGCGCAAAACTCCACAAATGCGTGCTGAGGGGGTACGAAAACGGCGACGTGACCGTGGAATTCGACGACGGCGCCGAGCACCGCTTCCCGAAAAACGAAGTATCCGTTGTAAAAGCGGACGACTTTCCCGAGGACTTTTAAAACCTTAGCCCACATCTTTACCCACGGCAATTTTTTAAAACATAAATAATTCGATAAAGAAAGGATGATTCAAAAAATGAATACAGCGTTACGCGACGCGATCGCGATTTTCAGAAAGGAAAAGGGCATCAGCGAGGAGCTGCTCTGCGAAAAGATCTGCAATGCGGTCGCCACCGCCGCCAGAAAGGAATTCGGCGCGAAATCCGGGATTTACTGCGAGCTCGACAGCGACTACGAGCTGCACCTGTGCAAGCGGCAGACCGTGATCGAGGATCCGGAAGACGTGATGGATCCCGACCAGGAGATCTCGCTGGAGGAAGCAAAACAGATCAAGGAAGACGCGATTCCCGGCGACGTGATCGAAACGCCCCTGCAGATGGACAACCTCGGACGCATCGCCGCCCAGAGCGTAAAGCACATCGTCCGCCAGGGCGTGCGGGAGATCGAGCACGAACAGCTTCTGAAGGATTTCCAGAGCAAAAACAAAGAAATCGTCACCGCGAAGGTGGTCAACGTGAATCCGGTATCGGGCGACGCTACCGTGGAGATCGCCAAGGCGGAGGCGCTGCTGCCCAGGAAAGATCAGATCCCCGGAGAAAAGCTGGCCGTGGGCGACCTGATCAAGATTTATATTGTGGACGTGCGCGAAACCGAAAAAGGCCCCAAGGTGATGCTATCGCGCGTGCACACCGGCCTTGTGAAGCGCCTGTTCGAGCAGGAGGTCCCCGAGATCTACGACGGCAGCGTGGAAATCAAATCCATTTCCCGCGAAGCGGGCAGCCGCACCAAGATCGCGGTTTACAGCAAAGATGAAAACGTGGATCCCATCGGCGCCTGCATCGGCCCCAAGGGCTCCCGCGTGAACGCCATCATCGACCTGCTGGACGGCGAAAAGATCGACATCATCAAATACAGCGACGACCCCAGAGAATACATCGGCGCAAGCCTCTCCCCCGCCGAGATCGTAAGCGTGGAGATCGTGAGCGAGGAAGAGCGCACCTGCCGCGTAACGGTGCCCGAAGCGCAGCTGTCGCTGGCGATCGGCAATAAGGGGCAGAACGCCCGTCTGGCGGCGCGTCTTACCGGCTGGAAGATCGATATCAAGCCCTATTTCGGGAATTACCAGCCCATGATCCAGCTCTAAAAGGAGGCGTTCTCAATGCAGCAGAGAAAGACGCCGATGCGCAAATGCCTCGGCTGCAACGAAATGAAGCCGAAAAAAGAGCTGGTGCGCGTGGTTCGTTCTCCGGAGAATGAAGTAAGCGTGGACCTCACAGGGAAGAAATCCGGCCGCGGCGCCTACGTTTGCCGCAGCGCGGATTGCCTGAAAAAAGCGCTGAAGGGCGACAGAATCCAACGGGCGCTCTCCTGCCCCGTTTCGGACGCCCTTGCCGATACGCTGATGAAGGAGATCTCGGAGAATGAATAAAACGCTGCAGCTGATGGGGCTTGCACGCCGCGCCGGAAAGCTGCTGATCGGTCACGACGCGGTGATGGACGCCGTAAAGAAACAAAACGTAAAACTCATCCTTTTGACGTCGGACGCATCCGCCCGGCACAAAAGAGAACTGCAGGCAGCGGGATACGCGGGCAAAACGGTCTCACTGAACTGCGATATGCAAACGGCGGGGCTTGCCACAGGCAGGCGGAGCTGCATTTACGCGCTGGAAGACGCGGGATTCGCAGCCGCCGTTCAAAAAACGACAGACGAGGAGGATACGCAGCATGGTTGTAAAATATAAACTGCACGAACTGGCGAAGGATTTTAACGTCAAAAGCAATGTGCTGGTGGATATGCTGAAGGCGCATTCCGACGCCGTGCACAAATCCCAGACGACTCTGACCCCGGAGGAGCTGGATTTTGTGTTCAATACCATCACCCTGAACAATCAGGTGGAAAATTTCGACGCTTTCTTCGCCGCGAAGAAGCCGGAACCGCCCAAGGAGGAAGCGCCCGAGGCCGACGCCGCCCCCGCCGCGGAAGCCGCGCCGAAGGAGCCCGAAGCGCCGAAGGACGAAAAAGCGCAGCCGACGGAAAAAGGCAAAACCGCCGCGCCCGCGCGCAAGCCGGAGGTCAAGGGCGAGCAAAAGCCCGGCAAGCCCGCCGGCAAAGCGCCCGTCTCCGGGACAAAACCCGGCACGCAAAGCGGCGCAAGACCTTCGGATCCCAAGCCCTTTAAGAAAAAAGAACCCAAAAACGATACCTTTGTGCAGGCCCGCACCAAGGGTGAGCGCAAAACCGTGAACACCCGCGCCGAGGGCGTGGATCTGGACAAATACAACGAGCGCTACGATACGCTGTCTTCTGGCGCCGTGAACCAGCGGGATTCCGACAATACCCACAAGCAGAAAATCAAGCAGAAATCCCAGCAATATAAAAAGCAGGGCGCGCGTCCGCGCCGCCGCGAAACCGAGGCGGAGCGCCTGAAACGCATTGCGGAAGAGCGCGCAAAGCGCCACCTCACCATCAAGGTGGGCGACGAGATCACTGTGGGCGAGCTTGCCTCCATGCTGAAAATGACGGCGGCGGAAGTCATCAAAAAACTCTTCTCCTACGGCGTGATGGCCGGCATCAACGAAACAATCGACTTCGACACCGCCGAAATCGTTGCCACCGAGCTCGGCGCAAAGGTGGAGCGCGAGGTGGTGGTCACCATCGAAGACCGTATTATCGACGCCACCGAAGACGACGACGCCGACCTTGAGCCCCGCAGCCCCGTTGTGGTGGTCATGGGCCACGTGGACCACGGCAAGACCTCCATTCTGGACGCCATCCGCAACACCTCCGTCACCGCCACCGAATCCGGCGGCATCACCCAGCACATCGGCGCTTACCGCGTGAACGTGGACGGGGAATACATCACCTTCCTCGACACACCCGGCCACGCGGCGTTCACCGAAATGCGCGCCCGCGGCGCGAAGGCCACCGATATCGCGGTGCTGGTCGTGGCGGCGGACGACGGCATCATGCCCCAAACTATCGAGGCTATCAACCACGCGAAAGCGGCGGAGGTCACCATCATCGTGGCCATCAACAAAATGGATAAGCCCGGCGCAAACCCCGACAAAATCATGCAGCAGCTCACCGACCACGGCCTGGTGCCTGAGGACTGGGGCGGCGACACCATCTGCGTGCCGGTTTCCGCGAAAACGCACATGAATATCGACAAGCTCCTGGAATCCATCCTGCTGGTCGCGGAGATGAAGGAGCTGAAGGCCAACCCCAACCGCGCCGCAAAGGGCGTGGTGATCGAAGCGCGGCTTGACAAGGGCAAGGGCCCCGTGGCTACCCTTCTGGTGCAGAACGGCACCCTGAAAAACGGCGATATCGTCGTGGCGGGCACGGCTGTTGGCCGTATCCGCGTGATGACCGACTACAAGGGCAAGAAAGTGAAATCCGCCGGTCCTTCCGTTCCCGTGGAGGTCATGGGTCTTGCGGAAGTGCCGATGGCGGGCGACGCGTTCGACGCCGTTTCCGACGAAAAGCTGGCCCGCGCGCTGGTGGAACAGCGGAAACAGAAGCAGAAGGACGAACAGTTCAACGCCTTCAAGAAGGTCACCCTCGACACCCTCTTCTCCACACTGGAAGCGGGCGAGCTGAAGGATCTGAACCTGATCGTCAAGGCGGACGTACAGGGCAGTGTGGAGGCCATCAAGCAGAATCTCGAAAAGCTTTCCAACGACGAGGTCCGCGTGCGTGTGATCCACGGCGGCGTCGGCGCCATCGTGGAATCCGACGTCATGCTTGCAAACGCCTCCAACGCGATCATCATCGGCTTCCACGTCCGTCCCGACGCCTCCGCGGCAGCCCACGCCGAGCGTGAGCAGGTGGAAATGCGGATGTACAGCGTGATCTACGACTGCATCGAAGACGTGCAGGCCGCCATCAAGGGCATGCTGGCCCCGAAATTCCGCGACGTGGAGCTCGGCAAGGCCGAAGTCCGTCAGGTGTTCAAGCTGTCCTCCGCCGGCACCATCGCCGGTTCCTACGTGCTGAACGGCAAGGTGGCGCGCAACTGCAAGATCCGCGTGGTGCGCGACGGCATCGTGATCGCCGACGACGGCATCGCTTCCTTAAAACGTATGAAGGACGACGTGAAGGAAGTGATGAGCGGCTACGAGTGCGGTATCGGCCTGGAAAAATACAACGATATCAAAGAAGGCGATATTTTCGAAGCCTATCTGGTAGAAGAATACAGAGAGGGTTGATCGGATATGTCATACAAAGCGGACAGAACCGCCGAGGATATCAAACGGGAGCTCACCGTGCTGGTGGCTGAATTGAAGGATCCCCGGGTCAGCGACGGTATGCTCACCGTTGTCCGTACCGAGGTGGCGCACGATCTGTCCTTCTGCAAGGCGTATATCAGCTCCCTGCAGGGGATCGACGCCGCTGCCGCAGCCTGCAAGGTGCTGAACGGTACCGCCAAAGGCTATCTCCGCAAAGAGATCGGCGCCCGCCTGCGGCTGCGCAAGACCCCGGAATTAAAGTTTATCCCCGACGATTCCATAGAAAAAAGCATCGCCATGTTCCGGAAGCTCCACGACGCGGAGCAGAACGAACACCATATTGAGATCAAAGACTGAAATCGGAGAAAACAATGACGGTCTCCATCAAAGAAGCGTGGAAAACGCTCACAGAACTGGACGATATTCTCTTGCTGACCCACCGATTGCCCGACGGCGACGCGGTGGGCAGCCTTTTCGCGCTCTGCCGCGTGCTCAGAAGCATGGGCAAGCGCGTGACGTATGAAATCGACGAGATCCCGCGAAACCTGCGCGTTGCGGCGTTCCCGCAAAAGGAGGCGCTGATCCCCCGGAGCGTGGTCACCGTGGACGTGGGAGACAAAAAGCTGCTGGGAGACGAAGCGGCCAAACGCTGGGGCGACCGGGTGGACCTGAGCATCGACCACCACGCCACCCACGTTTCCTTTGCGAAACAAACGCTGGTGGATCCGCGATCCGCAGCCGCGGCGGAGCTGCTGTTCGATCTTTTTTCGCAGAACGGGGTAATAACCGATCCCGAAACCGCCGCGTGGCTCTACGTTGGGATCGCTACCGACACCGGCTGTTTCCGCTACGCGAACACCACCGCGAAAACGCTCGGCACCGCCGCGGCGCTGGTGGAGGCAGGCGCCGACAACGGCGCGCTGAACGAGGGTCTGTTTGAAACAAAGACCCGCGCCTACGCCGCTTTTGAGGCGCATGCGATGCAGTCGCTTTCTTACTACCTGAACGGCCGCTGCGCCGTGATGGTGATCACACAGGCGCTTTATCGGCAGACGGGCATTTGCGAGAACGAGATCAAGGAGATCAACGCGCTGCCCCGGCAGATCGAGGGCGTGCTGGCGGGGATCACGCTGAAAGAAAAAGAAACGGGCGGCTGGCGCGTTTCCGTCAGAACACGCGCTCCCCTGAACGCGGCTTCGATCTGCGCGAAATTCGACGGCGGCGGCCACGTGCGCGCCGCGGGCTGCGAGCTCCCGGGCACGGCGGAGGAAGCCATAGAAAAACTGGTTGCGGCCGTAAAGGCGGAAACAGACACGCCGACTGCCCAAGGGAAATAAACTTATGGTGGAATTAAAAGCAATCACAGAAGACAATTTCATCGACGCGTTTCACCTCAGACTGGCGGCGGAACAGGAACAATTCGTGTCGCATCCGATCCGCAGTCTGGCGCAGGCATACGTTTACAGGGAACAATGTCAGCCGTTCGGGATCTACGCCGACGGTCAGATGGTCGGCTACGTGATGGTGATCTACGATTACGACGTGCCGGAATATGATATCTGGCACATGATGATCGACGCGTCAAAACAGGGACGCGGCTACGGCAGCGATGCTATGGACCGCGTCATCGATTATATCCGGATGAAGCCCTTCGGCGATGCAAAACGCGTGGCGCTGACCTGCAACAGGAACAACCCCGCAGCGAGAAAACTCTATGAGAAAAAGGGCTTTGCGGCAACCGGCGTTGAAGATGAAGACGAAATAGAACTTGTTATGACCGTTTCGTAACAAATTCCACACACGGAGGACCTATGAACGGTTTTGTGATCCTCGACAAAAAGGCGGGCTTTACCTCCTTTCAGAGCGCGGCGTTTATCAAAAGAATCTATAACGAAAAAAAAACCGGGCATACCGGCACGCTGGATCCCATGGCCACGGGCGTTTTGCCTGTGGCGCTGGGCGCTGCCACCCGGTTGATTGATTTTTTGCCCAACCACGACAAGGCCTACCTTGCCCGCTTCCGGCTTGGGATCACCACCGATACGCTGGACGCGACAGGCACCGTAACGGAAACCCGCCCCGTAACGGCTTCCAAGGACGATGTGCAGGCGATCCTGCCCCGGTTTTTGGGAGAACAGCAACAGATCCCGCCCATGTATTCCGCCCTGAAAATGGACGGGAAACGGCTTTACGAGCTGGCGCGCAAGGGCAAAGAAGTGGAACGCGCGGCGCGGTGGATCCATATTTTTTCCATCGCGCTCACAGAACAAACGGACGAGAACGAATACGAGATCGCGGTGGATTGTTCCAAGGGCACATATATCCGCTCGCTGGTAGCGGACGTCGGCGAGGCGCTGGGCTGCGGCGCGGCGCTCACCTTCCTGCGGCGCACCAGGGCCAACGGCTTTTGCGTTGAAGACGCCAGAACCGAAGAGGAACTCGCAAAGGATCCCGCCGCCGCTCTGCTGCCCGCGGACACGCCGTTTTCGGCGTTCCGGGCGGTAACCGTCACCGAAAAGCAGGCCGTCCGCTTTTATAACGGCGGCGCGCTGCTGCGGGACCGGCTGAAAATCTTAACGGAACCCGCCGTTTACCGGGTCTACGGGCCGGACGGCGCGTTTTTGGGGCTGGGAGAGGTTCACTCGGAGGAATCGGCGGAGCTGACGGCGATCAGGGTAATACATCAATGACAACAACAAGTGTAAAGCAACGGGCGATCGCGCTGGGCTTTTTCGACGGCCTGCATCTTGCCCACAAAGCGGTGCTGACTGCGGCGCTGGAACAACAGAAAAACGGACAAACCCCGGCGGTGCTGCTTTTTGACGAGCATCCGTTTGAGGCGCTCACCGGGAACCGGATCGACAGGCTCATGACCGACGAAGACCGCCGCGCGGCGCTGCTGGGCATGGGCTTTGAAATTCTGGACGTGTCGTTCCGGGCGATCAGGGATCTCTCCCCCGAGGCGTTTGTCCGCCGTCTGCTGCGGGAAACCTACGGCTGCGGCTTTGTGAGCTGCGGCTATAACTATACGTTCGGCGCCGGCGGCAGAGGAAACGCCGGAACGCTCAAAACGCTCTGCGCGGCGGAAGGGATCGGCACGGCCGTCTGCGACCGCGTACGGCACAACGGCGCGGACGTGTGCTCCAGCGCCATCCGGGAAGCAATCCGGCAGGGAGATCTGCAAACCGCAAACGAAATGCTGGGCGCGGCGTTTTCTTTTTCTTCCACGGTGCTGCACGGCGACAGCCGGGGCGCGGGCCTCGGTTTTCCCACGGCAAATCTGGCGCTCCCGAAAGCGCTTGTAGTCCCGAAAGCCGGGGTTTACGCGACCACGGCGCAGACCGAAGACGGAACTCTGCACCCGGCGGTGACCGACGTGGGCCGCCGCCCCACCTTCGACGGAAAAGGGATCCGCTGCGAGACGTTTTTGCTGGATTTTTCCGGAGACTTATACGGCCGGCCTTTGCGCGTATTCTTTCACGCCTTTCTGCGGGAGGAAAAAGCCTTCCCCTCCCCCGAAGCCCTGCGGGAACAGATCGGGCGCGACGCGGAACAGGCCGCCGCCCTGCTGACGGTTACATAATATTCACAATTTCCTCATATCCTATTCGCATATTTCCTCTTGCAAATAAGACCGAGTAATGATAAAATGTAATAGATCATTTACAAACGGAGGGTACACCATGGATTTATCAAGCATCATCGGAAAAAAGAACGAATACACCGATTACATCATCAAAGAGATCACGCATATCTGCAAGAACCTGCCCAAGCGCGACCCCGGCAGCGAAGGCGAAAAGCTCGCCTGTGAATATATGGCGAAGGCGCTGGAGGATCTGGGCTGCGACAAAGTGCAGATCGAAAGCTTTAAGGAAAATCCCGGCTCTTTCTACGGCTGGATCTATTACGACGTGGCGATGGCCTTGATGAGCGCCGGCCTCATCCACGTTGCGCCCGCCGCGACGGTGGCGCTGAACGCTGCGGCCTTCGGCATCGCCATTCTGCAGTTCGGCCTTTATAAAAAGCTGATGGACCCCCTGTTCAAGGAGAAAACCGGCCACAACGTGACCGCCATCAAGAGCCCCAAGGGCGAAGTAAAGCGCCGCATTTTCTTCAACGGCCACGTGGACGCCGCGTGGGAGTGGCCCGTAAACTACAAGCTCGGCGGCGTGGGCTTTGAAAGCCACGCGATTCTGGGCTTCGGCGGCCTTGCCTATTACCTGGTGCTGGGCCTTATCGCCAGCAAAAAGTTCGGCCCCTTCTCGAAGCTTCCCTGCGGCGGTTTAAAGAAAGCTGCCCTCGGCGGTCTGTTCTTCGTGCCGCTGTGGATCGGTCTGCTCTTCATGTGGAACAAAAAGCGCATCGTTGACGGCGCGAACGACAACCTCACCGGCTGCTACATGGGCATTGCCCTGATGAAAGCGCTGCAGGACGAGGGCATTGAGCTGGAAGACACCGAAGTGGGCGTGATCATCACCGGCTCCGAAGAAGCCGGCCTTCGCGGCGCGTATGCCTGGGCCGAAGCGCACAAAGACGACTATAAGGACGTGCCCACCTTTATTTACTCCTACGATACCATCCACGATCCCAAATATCTGATGACCAATTACCGCAACCTGAACGGCACGGTGAAAACCGACAAAGACGTAGGCGACCTCTTTATGGAAGCCGCAAAAGATCTGGACATCCACTGCCTGAAGGGCATGGTGCCTCCCATGGGCGGCGCTACCGACGACGCGGCCTTTGCAAAAGCCGGGTTCCGCGCAACGGGCATCACGGGGCTCAACCACAAGCTGGAAAATTACTATCATACCCGCCGCGACACCTACGACAACCTGAACGCGAAAGGCATTGCCGATTGCTTTGCGGTGACCGCCAAGGTGCTTGAAAAGTTTATCAACGGCGCGAAACAGTAACTACCGGTCGACAGCCGATCAAAAAGGCAGACAATGACAGAGCAATACGTTTTTTATTTCGCGCCGCATCAGGACGACGAGCTGCTGAACTTCGGCGCGGCGATCACACAGGATATTGACGCGGGGAATCAGGTCTTCTGCGTGCTTTGTACCGACGGCTCCGCCTCCGGCGCACGGCAGCTCATCGGCAACGGAGAAACCTGTCATCTGCATCAGGGCAAACATCCGGCGGGCATGGAAGTGCCCGCTTTTGTTGCTGCAAGAGACAAAGAATTCATCGGAAGCTGCAGCGCCATGGGGCTCACCGACGACAGGATCCTGCTGCCCGCAAACCGGGCGCGGGACGGCGCGCTCACCCCGGAGCACGCGGCGGAGCTGATGCTGGACGCGACGCGCGGGCTGCCGAAAACGCGGGTGACGGTAAAAACCCTGCTGCCCGTTGCGGGCGTGGATCAGAATCCGGACCATACCGCCGTGGGGACGGCGGCGCGTTCCCTGTGGGAAGGCGGCGCGTTTGCGGGGCTGACCCTGTTTTACGAGCCCATCCATCTGGACAGAGGTCTGCTGGAAGGGCGGGAAATGGCCGTGCTGCGCCCGCAGAACGAAGCGCAGACGGCGCGGCTGCTCGCGGCCGCCGGGGTCTACGGACGATGGGAACCGGAAACGGGGCGCTACGCCGTGGGCATACACTCTGTGTATGATGAATTCGCAGCCTTTGTGATCGCCCCTCATTCCCTGCAGGGCTTTGCCGAACAAAAATAAAATCTGATTTTCCGGAGTTAACCTATGGACATTCTCAAAAAACTGTGCGAAGAGTTTTCTTTGCGCCGCGACTATATGGAAAACATCATCAGTCTGATCGACGACGGCAACACCATCCCCTTTATCGCCCGTTACCGCAAGGAGATGCACGGCGCAGTCGACGATCAGGTGCTGCGGCAGATCGCCGACCGCCTGCAATACCTCAGGAACCTGGCGCAGAAGCAGGAGGACGTGGCGGCCGCCATCACCGAGCAGGGCAAAATGACCGAAGAAATCCGGGCCGCCGTCGACGCGGCCGAAACTCTGGCGGCGCTGGAGGACGTGTACCGTCCCTTTAAGCAGAAACGGCGGACCCGCGCCACCATAGCGAAGGAGCGCGGTCTGGAACCGCTGGCGCTGGCGCTGCTCTCGCCGGAGAACGAAAGCGCGCCCGAATCGCTGGCAAAGTCCTACGTGGATCCCGAAAAGGACGTGCCGGACGTGGCGGCGGCGCTGGCGGGCGCCAACGATATCGCGGCGGAGATCATGAGCGATTCGCCGGAGCTGCGGCGGGATTTAAAGACGCTGATCAACAAGCGGGGACTGTTGGTGAGCGAAGGCAAAACCGAGGACGAAACCGTTTACGACCAGTATAAAAACTATGGCGAGGCACTGGGAAAGATCCCGGGCCACCGTATCCTCGCCCTGAATCGGGGCGAAAAAGAAGGCGTTCTCAAGGTGGGCGTGCAGATCGACGAGGCCGACGCCATGTTTGCCTTCGACCGGCACTTCTTAAAAAACAAAAACGGCCCCGCCGCGGACTTTATCAGGGCGGCGGAGCACGACAGCTACAACCGGCTGGTGTTCCCGAGCGTGGAACGCGAGATCCGCGCCGCCCTCACCGAGGAGGCGCAGGAGCAGGCCATCAGAGTGTTCGGACAGAACTTAAAGCCCCTGCTGCTGCAGCCGCCCATCAAGGGCAAAACGGTGCTGGCGGTGGACCCCGCCTACCGCACGGGCTGCAAGCTGGCGGTGGTGGATCCCAACGGCAAGGTGCTGGCCACCGACGTGATCTACCCCACCCCGCCCCAGAACAAAACCGAAGAGAGCGCAAAAAAGCTGCGGCTGCTCATCGACCGCTGCCGCGTGGACTGCATTTCCATCGGCAACGGCACTGCGGGGCGCGAAGCGGAGCAGTTTGTGGCGGACGTGATCAAAGACTACGGCGGGAAGGTGACCTATGCGGTGGTGAACGAGGCGGGCGCTTCGGTGTATTCCGCCTCAAAGCTCGCGGCAAAGGAATTCCCGCAGTTTGACCTGACCCTGCGAAGCGCGGTCTCCATTGCCCGCCGGCTGCAGGACCCGCTCTCGGAGCTGGTGAAGATCGATCCGAAGAGCATCGGCGTGGGGCAGTATCAGCACGACCTTCCGCAATCGCGGCTGGACGAATGCCTCACCGGCGTCGTGGAGGACTGCGTGAACGCGGTGGGCGTGGATCTGAACACCGCCTCCCCTTCCGTTCTGCGCTACGTGGCGGGCGTTTCTTCCTCCGTTGCGGAGAACATCGTCTCCTACCGGGACGAGCACGGCGCGTTTGCCGCCCGGACCGAACTGAAAAAAGTGAAGGGCCTCGGCCCGAAAGCCTATGAGCAGTGCGCCGGCTTTCTGCGGATCCCCGGCGGGAAGGAACCGCTGGACAACACCGGCGTGCATCCGGAATCCTATGCCGCCGCCGGCACGCTCTTAAAGCTGATGGGGAAAGAAAACGGGGACCTTTCGGTGGGCGTGCCCGACCTGCCCGCAAGGCTCAAAGCCTACGGCGCGGAAAAAGCGGCGAAGGACTGCGGCGTGGGCGTGCCCACCCTCAACGATATCGCGCTGGAGCTGGCAAAGCCCGGCAGAGATCTGCGCGACACGCTGCCAAAACCCATATTGCGCGGGGACGTGCTGCACATGGAGGACTTAAAGGAAGGGATGACCCTGAAGGGCACCGTGCGCAACGTGACGGACTTCGGCGCATTTGTGGATATCGGCGTGCATCAGGACGGCCTCGTGCATATTTCTCAGCTTTCCGACCGTTACGTAAAGCATCCCTCGGAAGTGGTAAAGGTGGGCGATATCGTAAACGTGAAGGTACTGAGCGTGGACACGGGCAAGAAACGCATCTCCCTTACCATGAAGGGCGCCGACTGACATCCCCCGTAAAAAGCATACCGTGGAGAACCCGTTTTCCGGCTCTTCACGGTATTTTTCTGTTTTTATCACGTTATAAGACGCTTTTTATACGCCCAGACCGTTGGCGATGTTTACCATAAAATCCTGCGCGTTGGTCACGATCCCGCGGGAAGAAAGGCTGCCCCGGTCCGTGAGCTTGTTCACCATGAATTCCGACACGTCCACACAGTAGAAATACACCTTGCGTACCGTGCCGTCGGCCAGCGCCCGGTAGCTGGGGGTCATGTTCCCCACGGCAATGGTGTGCAGCATGGTGGCCATGCAGATCACGGTGGTGGCTTTTTTCACACAGGCGCGCATGGCGTCCTGCGCCTCATACACGTTGCCGAACACGGGCGGCAGCGGGCCGTCGTCCCTTATGGAGCCCGCAAGCACGTAGGGCACGCCGTGGGTCTCGCAGCTGTAGATGATGCCGTTGCCGATCCCCTCGCCGCGGATGAATTCCCCGACGGAGCCGTAGCCCCGCGCCCGGTTGATGGTGTCGAGATGGTTATAGTGCCCGTTCGGGTGATGCCGCTGCGTATAGATATCCTGCCCCAGCGCGGTGCCGAGATAAGCGCCCTCCAGATCGTGTGTGGCAAGGGCGTTGCCCGCGAGCAGCCCATGGGCGTAGCCGCCGGCGATCACCCGGGAAAACGCGTCGCGGGCGTCGTGGTCAAAGGCCACCGCGGGGCCCGCCACCCAAAGGATATTGCCGTGGTCGCGCTCATAGCGCAGCAGCTCATACAGCTCGTCGTAATCCCGCGAAAAAGAACTCTCGCGGGAGTGCCCCTGCCGGAAAGCGAAGGTTTCGGATACGCTGTCTTCGCCGCCGAAGCCTTCCGCGTAAACGAAGATCCCCTCCTCGCACCGCTCGGTTCTGCCGCAAACCACCTTGTCGCCCTGCTTTAAGTTGCGGAATTCCCGCACCTGCACCCTGCCGTCTTCGATCACGGGCACACAGTCCATGCGGCTTTCCTCCGCTAAAAGCCAGCGGCCGTCGATCTTAAAATACTCCGGAAAAATACTCAGCGCGTGATACCCTTCGGGCGCCACGCCGTCCTTCGGCGCCGGAATCAGCTTCGCGTCGGGCGCAGCCCGGAATTCCGGACGGGTAAAATCCGGCGCGGTGTAGGTTTCAAGTTGAAATGCCATTTCTCGTTCTCCTGTTTCTGTCCTTTCGGGAAAAGACCGGTCTCTCCGTCGGGCGTCGGCCGAAAAACCGGTCTCGTTTTCAGTTATTCCTCGTTCGGCATTTTCCACAGCGTGTGGTCGGTGTGAAGCAGCTGATGTGAAAGATGCGACAGCGGCTCGCCCAGGAAATCGGCGTAGATCGCCTGAATGGACGGATTCTCGTGGCTGAAGCGCAGCGGGCTGTCGGCGTCCTGCCGATAAAGCACCTCCGCGCGGTCCGGCGCGCAGAAGCAGCCGTCGTGAATGGGCTGCCCGCCGCCGCCGACACAGCCGCCGGGGCACGCCATGACCTCCACGAAATCGTAGTCCGCCTCTCCCGCTTTGATCGCTTTTAAGAGCTTATCGGCGTTGCCGAGGCTGTGCGCCACCGCCACGCGCAGGGGCGTTCCGGCAAGGTCGAAGGTCATTTCGCGCCAGCCGTCCATGCCCCGCACGTCC
The DNA here is from genome assembly GCA_902782845.1 of Oscillospiraceae bacterium. Taxonomy (GTDB): domain Bacteria; phylum Bacillota; class Clostridia; order Oscillospirales; family Acutalibacteraceae; genus RUG806. The sequence goes on from CACZOP010000010.1 coordinate 14,416, forward strand.
CGAAAGGCGTCGGGCTCCGGATTTCTGCCGGCCACCACGGCGTAGGCGGTTCTGAGCGCCGCCTCCATCACGCCGCCGGTGGCGCCGAAGATATTGCCCGCGCCTGAGCCGACGCCCAGCGGCAGATCCAGCGGACGGTCCTCAATGGCTGCGGGATCGATCCCCGCCTGCATGATGAGACGCTCCGCCTCGCGGGTGGTGAGGGCGAGATCCACGTCCGGCTGCCCGCAGGCGTCGTTCATCACGGGGATGGCGCACTCATGCTTTTTGGCAAGGCAGGGCATAATGGAAATGCAGCAGATTCTTTCGGGTTCCACGTTCAGCAGCTTTGCGTAGTAGCTCTTTGCCACCGCGCCGAACATCTGCTGCGGGCTCTTGGCGGTGGAAAGATTTTCGGTATACTCGGGGTAATGCGCTTTTAAGAAGCGCACCCAGCCCGGGCAGCAGGAGGTGAACATGGGGAAGCGGCTGCTTTCTTTGTTTTTCAGCCGCTCCAGCAGCTCCGTTCCCTCTTCCATTATGGTGAGGTCGGCGGTAAAGTTGGTATCGAAAATATAATCGAAACCCGCGATCTTCAGAGCCGCGCACAAACGCTCCACCGTAGCCTCCGCCGGCGAAAGTCCGAAGACCTCGCCCCAGGCGGTGCGGATGGCAGGCGCGATCTGGATCACGGTGATCTTTTCGGGGTCGTAGAGCGCGTCCAGCGCTTTGTCCACGTCGTCCCGTTCGTGCAGCGCCCCTACCGGGCAGTGGGTGATGCACTGGCCGCAAAGCGCGCACTGAGAATCTTCCAGACGGTAGACGTCCCGCACGTCCACGGTGGTCTTTTCGCCGGTGTTCACCACGTCCCACACATTGGAATGCTGGATCTTGTCGCAGACCTGAATGCAGCGCATACATTTGATGCACTTGGAATAATCACGCACCAGCGGGAAATTGCCCTCCTGCTTTTTGGCGGGAATATTCCGGTCAAAGGGGATCTCGCGCACCCCGGCTTCTCCGGCCACGGTCTGCAGGGTGCAGTTGCCGTTGCGCACGCAGGAGGGACACTCCGCGTTGTGATCCGCCAGAATCAGCTCCAGGTTTGTTCTGCGGGCGTCGCGGGCTTTTTTGGAGTTGGTACGCACCGCCATGCCTTCCCACACCACGTTGTTGCAGGCGGTGACGAGCTTCTGGAAGCCCTCCACCTCCACGGCGCACACGCGGCAGGCGGCGATCTCATTGAGCCCCTCCCAATAGCACAGGGTGGGGATTTTAACGCCTGCAAGCCTTGCCGCGTCAAGAATTTTCGTGTTTTCCGGCACCGAAACACGGATGCCGTCGATCGTTACGTTTACCATTTCTCTTCTCTGCCTCCCTTAAAGCTGCCGTAGCCGAAGTGGTCGCAGTGCAGACAGCGGGACGCTTCCTGATGCGCCTCCTGATCGCTCATGCAATGCTCCATCAAACAGAAGTCGCGGCGACGCTCCGCCGCCGGACGCTCGGTCATATTCACGCGCCCCATAGGCTCGTTATCGTCGATGCGCATGGGCGGAAGCGCCACGCTGCTCTTGATCTCATGGTGGAAGCCGAGGTATTCGTCGATATTCGCAGCCGCCACTTTGCCGCCGGCGATGGCGCGGATCACGGTGGCGGGACCGGTCACACAGTCGCCGCCGGAGAACACGCCCTCGAGCGTGGTGACCGCGCCGGAATCCAGCGCCGCAATGGTTCCGCGCTTGAGCGGCACGTCGTTCTCGCCGAAATAGCGGCTGTCGATGCCCTGCCCCACGGCAACCAGGACCAGGTCGCATGCCATGCGGATCTCGGGCGCGTCGGCGTTCACGGGCGCGGGGCGGCCCCATTTGACCTCGCCCACGATCTGCGGCTTTACCCACAAAGCGGCAACACTGCCGTTCTCGTCTTTTTCCACACGCACGGGCGCCATCAGCTCCGCGATCTCGCAGCCGTCGGCAATGGCGCCCTCCACTTCTTCGGGCAGGGCGGTCATGTCGATCTTTCTGCGGCGGTAAGCAATGGTCACGCTTTTCGCGCCGAGGCGCACGGCGCTTCGCGCCACGTCCATGGCCACGTTGCCGCCGCCGACGACCGCGACGGTTTTGCCTTTGTAATCGGGATAATTGTTGTCGCCGATGGCGCGAAGCATCTCCACGGCCGAAACCACGCCCGCGGCGTCCTCGCCCTCGATGCCCAGCTTCCGGTCGGTGTGCGCGCCGATGGCGATATACACGGCGTCGTTTTCTTCCCGCAGCGCCTGCAGGGTAATATCCTTGCCCACGGATACGTCGCAAAGGATCTGAAAGCCTGTGCGCTGCAGGATTCCGATCTCTTTATCGAGGATCTCACGGGGCAGACGGTAGCCCGGGATGCCGTAGCGCAGCATGCCGCCGGCCTTGTGCCGCTGCTCGTAAACGGTCACGCTGTGGCCCATCACCGAAAGGTAGTAGGCAGCGGTAAGCCCCGCGGGGCCGCCGCCCACAACGGCGATCTTTTTGCCCGTGGCAGGGGCGATCTCAGGCATGGGAACCTCGCTCTCGTGCTCCACGGCATAGCGCTTGAGCCCCCGGATATTGATGGGATCGTCCACAAAGGTGCGGCGGCACCGTTCCTCGCACGGATGCTCGCAGATCAGGCCGCAAACCGCCGGGAAGGGATTATCCTTGCGGATGAGCTGCACGGCGTCGCCGAAACGTCCGGCGTGGATCAGGGAAATATAGCCCGGGATATCCACGTGCGCGGGGCAGAGCGCCACACAGGGCACGGGCTGGTTCTGGAGCCCCAGACAGCGGCCGTGATTGATATGTTCCTCGTAGTCTTCCCGGAAGCCCTTCACGCCCTTGAGGACCATGCGGGCCGCCTCCCGGCCGATGGCGCAGTCGGCGCTCTCGAAAATGCTCCCGGCGGTACGCTCGATCAGCGGCAGGGTTGCAGCTGTCCCTCTGCCGCTGAGCACGTCTTCGATCAGCGCGGAGAGCTTGCCGAGGCCGACCCGGCACGGCGTACATTTGCCGCAGGACTGCGCGTGACAGAGCCGCAGAAACAGCGCCGCCAGATCCACCGGGCATAACCCCGGCTGGGAGGCCTGGATCCGCCGTTCCGCGTCTTTATACAGCTCTTCCACGGTTTCGGTCGCGCGATCCTTGTTTACAATACTCAGTCTTGACATAATGCGTTTTTCTTGCGGAGCGAAGCGGTCGCAGCCGCATTTTCCTTTCTCTTTCTTCCTTTCGTTATTATTAACAATATTGATAAAAGTTTTATCTTCTCTATTATACAAGATTCCGCATTTTCTGTCAACAAACAAAATGATTTTAACGCCTGCGACGATCGGATCCTCCATTCGGCGCATGGGACTTTCGGCGCATGGGATCACCCGCCGGTTTTTCAGACAGTTTTGCAATAAAATGTCTTAGACAGTTTTACCCAAAAGTGATGATTGAATTCTTTATTTGTTTGGAGTATAATAAAATGATGAAAGAAATGAATAAGGAGCACCTATCATGAAAAAAGCAATTTCCCGCTATCTGTCACTGCTGCTGGCTGCAGCGCTTCTGCTTGCCGTCTGCGCGCCCATGGCCCTTGCGGCCGATCGCACGCCTGTGATCAACATCGAGGGCGAAAAAACCATCGACGTATGGAACGAAGACGGTACGCACTACGCGCCCACCGAAAGCGCAGCCGACGCCGTGGTGGACGATGCGGTGCAGGAGCTGGTGCCGCTGTTTATCAAGGCGGTGCTGACAAACGACTATACCGAATGGAGCCGCAGGGCGCTGGAAAAGCTCACGCCCATTTACGACGATATCCGCCCCGACCCCGACGGTTCTCTGCCGGAGAACACGCATCCGTGGTACGGCGACAGCGGCCACGCCGGCGTTACCGCGGTACCGGCGCCGGAGCAGGTAAACTACTATTATTCCTACGCCTGGGATTTCCGCCGTTCCCCGCTGGACGAAGCGGAGGATCTTCACAGCTATATCGCCCTTGTAAAAGCGAAGACCGGCGCCTCGAAGGTGGTCATCGTCTCCCGCTGCGGCAGCACGTCGCTGGCGGCAGCCTACCTTTATAAATACGGCACGGCGGATATCGAAAAGCTCATTTTCGCCTGCTCCACCCTCCCGGGCGTGTCCTATGTGGATGAGATCCTCAGCGGCAACGTATATATCTCGGGCGACGCGCTCTATAACCGCGTGAGCTACCGCGAGGATCTTTCCTCGCTGAACAAGAACCTGCGCAAGTTTCTGAGCGCCCTGCTTTACGCCATGGCGGAAAACGGCGGCATGGATGACGCCAACGGCATTATCAACGACGCCTACGGAAAAATCAAAGACAGCTTTGTGGCGCCCTTCCTTCGCAGCTACTACGGCATCTGCGGCAACTACGTCGCAACCGTCGGCAGCCGCTACGACGCCTACCGCGACTATATCTTCCCCACTGCCGAATTAAAGGCGGAATACGCATCGATCCTTGCGAAAACGGACGAATACCACTATAACGTGCAGGC
>CACZOP010000011.1 GCA_902782845.1 Oscillospiraceae bacterium
GCTTGCCGTGCTGGGGACGGCGGCGGCGATCTACCTTGTCTGCTCCGCGCTGGATTTCGTAAGGGCGCGGCTGTTCGATCTGCTGAAGGTGAAGGAACGGCTGATCAAAGCCGAGGACAGGCTGCTGGGGCGGTTTATGTAAAAAAGACCGAACGTACCTGAAAATCCGGGCGTTTCACAGAAAAAACACAAAAAACAACGAAAAAACCGGCGCTGCAACCGCCGGTTGCGGAATTTCAAGGCGGACTTTCTTGCCGCAACCGCCTTTTTGCGGTAAACTTTGGGTGAAATCACGGCAAGGCCGAAAGGAGAATGTATCATGATCATGGCGGAAAAAATCACGGAGCTGCGGAAGAAAAACGGTTGGTCGCAGGAAGAGCTGGCCGAAAAGCTGAACGTGAGCCGGCAGGCGGTATCCAAATGGGAGAGTGCGCAGTCGGTGCCGGATATGAACCGGGTGCTGCTGATGTCCGAGGTGTTCAATGTTTCCACCGATTACCTTTTAAAAGACGAGCTGGGCGACGCGCCGCAGGGCGACGCGCCCCTGCCGGAGGAAGCCGGAAAACCCATGCGCAGCGTATCCATGGAAGAGGCGCAGGCCTATCTCGGCTACCGGGAGAAGGCTTCCCGCAGGATCTCGCTGGGGGTGCTGATGTGCATTTTGTCCCCCGTGGCGCTGCTTCTGCTGATAGGCGCCGAGGAAACCGGGCGGCTGGCGCTTTCGGACGTGCAGGCGGCGGGGTTGGGCCTTATCCCCCTGTTTTTGCTGGTGGGCGGCGCGGTGGCGCTCTTCGTAGCTTCCGGGATCGCCGGAAAACCCTTTGAATATCTGACGAAGGAATGCTTTGAAACCGCCTACGGCGTCTCCGGCATGGTGCGGGAACGCCGCGAACGGGAGCACGGCGCGTTTACGGCGCAGCTGGTAACGGGGATCGTGCTTTGCGTGCTGTCCGCGGCGCCGATCTTTGTCGCCATGCTGCTGCCCGGCGGCGAAACCGAAGCCGACGAGGATTTCAAGTTCATCGCGGCCACGGCGGCGCTGCTGTGCATCGTTGCCTGCGGCGTGTGGCTCATCGTCCGTTCCGTCATCCGCCGGGGCGGCTGCGACGTGCTGCTGGAGGAGGGCGAGTACTCCCGCGGCAGCAAGGAGGCGCAGCAGAAGACACAGGCGCTTTCCACCGTTTACTGGAGCCTTGTGACCGCGGGCTACCTTGCCTACAGCTTTATCACCATGCGCTGGGACCGGAGCTGGATCGTCTGGCCCGTGGCGGGCGTGCTCTACGGCGTGGTGCTGGCGGTTTACGGTTCGGTGAAAAAACACTGAATCGGAATTTGTAAAGCAACTTCGATGAATGATGAATGAATCATAATGAAAAATTGAGGCACTGCGCTGCAATTATATTCCTGCCGGAGCAATTACGGCGAATCCTCAGAAATCAAGCTTTCCCTGCGGCAGCAAAACGAAGCAAACGCGTCGGCTTTTCCGAAAGCATTCATCATTATTTTTTCATCAATGTTCATCGTTCGTTCTTCATCATTTCAAACTACGGTTTCCCGCTCTGCCGCGGTGGTTGTGCCGCGGCGGGGCGTTTTGTTTATGTTGTTGGCTTTTTGCGGCGGTTTTTGTTTATTTTGCTGCGTGGACAAAGAAAAACGGGAGTGGTATAATGTTCATGGAAGAAAAAACGGGAGGGAACTGTATGTTTGAAAAACTGATTGCGTTCGTGATGTCCCTGATCGCCGGGTTCTGCGGCGTGTTCGGCATCCCCTACTACGCTGTGGGAGAAAAGGTGGACATGAGCAAATTCGAGCTGACGTGGGAAGACGACTTTGAGGGCGACGGCGTCAACTGGAACAACTGGTCCGGCCACTTCGCGTGGGAGACGAACACGGTGCGCCGCGGCGGGATCTGGAACAAAAAAATGACCTCTGTGAAAGACGGCTGCCTGACCATCCGCACCGAATACTACCCCGAAGGGCTGGACGGCGGCCCCGCGGGCTATTACACCTACGGCATGGATACCCGCAATTCCTTCAACCAGACCTACGGCTATTTTGAGTGCCGCTGCATCCTGCCGAAGGGCTACGACGTGTGGAGCGCGTTCTGGCTCTACTGCGACGGCGTCTGCGACGTATCCGACAAGGGCGTGAACGGCGCGGAGCTGGACGTGTATGAAAGCCTTTACTACGGCGGCAGGAAACCGAACATGGTGAGCTCCAATATCCATATCGACGGCTATGAAGCCAGGCATCAGGCGCTGGGCTCCCACAAGTTTCTGCTGAAGGGAGATCCCTATTCCGAATTCAACACCTACGGCCTTGAATGGAACGCCGACGGCTACACGTTTTATATCAACGGCGCGAAAAGCTTTTCCACCGACTGGGGCGGCGTGAGCGCCGTGCCGGAATTCATGATCCTTTCGGTTGAGGTGGGCGGAAACGACGGCGTGGCCGCCGGGAACAATCTCGACGGGATCGACAGCAGCGACTTTGTGGTGGATTACGTCCGGGCTTATCAGTATAAATGATCCCGCCGGGCGATTCCGCAAATCGTCCTTTTCCCATTTTGCTGAATGTAAGAAAAAATCAACGGAGGCGAAAGAAAATGAAGAAAAAAATCACGCGCGTCCTCTCTCTGGCGCTTTCTTTGCTGCTGGCGTTCGGCTGCTTTTCGGCGGCGGCCGCGGCGGCGGAGGAACCGGCGGCGGACGGAACCGACGGTTATCTTGTGATCGGCGACAGCATCGCCCGCGGCTGCGGCGCGGAGGGCTTTTATCTGGACCGGGACGGCAATCCCCTGCCGGAGGGCAGCGAGGGCGGCCAGTACGACGAGTTCGATATGCGTAACGTGCAGGGCGCCTACACCACCACGGTGGCCGAGACTCTGGGCTTTCATATGCCCTACTATGTGACCGACCCCACGGGCAACTTCTGGCCCCTGTGCTATCCCGGCATGACCACCTCGGTGCTGCTGGACCTGATGGGCGTTGAGGACGATTACGACGACCTGAAGCTCGACTACATGAACTACGACTGGATGCTGGGCTATTTCGGCTCGGAGGACTATTCCAAAGACGGCTTCCGCGACGACGACACCAAGGCGGCCGTAAAGGCAAACACCGAGGATTTCGGCGGCGTGGGCATTGTGGGCCCCATCGACGAGCTGGTGAAAAAGGCGAGCCTCATCACCGTGGAGATCGGCATGTGCGACGTGTTCTACCGCGCCTACCGGGTGGCGAGCGAGGGCAGCATGCTGGCGGACGGCATCAATTTTGACCTCAGCGATCCCGCCGGGATGCTCGATCTGGTGAAGACCGCGATCAGCGAGATGAAGTTCGGCTTTGAATACTGGAAGACCTGGTATCCGGTGATGATCAGAAAGATCATCGACTGGAATCCCGACGCCACCGTCGTGCTGGTGGGCGCCTTCAATCTGGTGAACCAGATGCGTATCACCGACGACGACGCCATCCCGCTGGGCTCCATCATTTCCGCCATCACGAACAATATGAACGACTGCTATAAAAAGTGGGCGAAGGAATTCGGCGACAACGTGATCTACGTGGATATCGGCAACACGGAGCCTCTGGTGGCGGAAAAAGACTGGGCGCTGCTCGGCGATTTCATCGACCATTCCTTTGCCGGCGTGCATCCCAGCCAATACGGCCACGATTATATCGCCCGGCAGATTCTGGGCGCGCTGAACAAAACGAACAACGGCAAGAACATCGTGGTGGATCTGGGCCGCTTCAGCAAGGTGGACCGGGTGCTGGTGAACGGGATCGAAGTGAAGGATTACACCATGGACGGCTTTGTCCTGTCCATTCCCTGCTCCCATATCTTCGCCCGGAGCTTAACGGTGAGCGTGACGGATGAAAACGGCGCCACCGCCATGCAGACCTACCGCCTGCGTTATTCAAAAGCGGACGGCTACACGGCCTTCCGCATATACGGCACCAACAACGTGGAGGAGGCCGTGAACAAAAACCGCTTCCTGCTCAAATTCTTTAAAATGCTGGTGGAGAAGATCAAAGCGCTCTTCTCGAAGATCTTCCCGGCGGGATAACCCCGCAGCGGGCGGAAATCGCCGGCAGGCTGACAGAATCAGGGATCTCTGAATTTCTTTTGTTCAGGGATCCTTTTTTTGTATATGGACAAGCAAACCGGAATCTGAATGTGCGCCGTGCTGCCCGGTGAGGGCGAATCCACACTTTTAGTCCTGCTTTCTCGTTTTGCCGCATTGTATATTTTTCCCCGATGTGTTATAGTAAAAGCGAACAACGAAAAAGGAGGCGGAGACCATGGAGATCAAAACAGAAGCGGTATCGTCCGCCGCCATGGAGCGCGAGGTCTTCGATCTGCTCCGGCGCTGGGGCGACGCGCTTGTTTCGCTGCAGATCCGTTCCGCGGACCCTAAAACGGACGGCGGGATCCTCTGCCCGGCCTGCGGGCGCATCCACGGCCGCTGCCATGAGGCGGCCTACCCGCTGCTTTGCATCGCGGCGCGCACCGGGGACGCGGCGTACACCGCGGCGGCGGAACGCCTGTTCCTCTGGGGGGAGAACATGGTCTGCCCCGACGGCGGCGTGAAAAACGACTTCGATTCCCCCTGGGAGGGGGTGACGGTGTTCGCCGCCCTCTCTCTGCACGACGCGCTTTTTTATCACGGGGCGCTGCCGGCAGACGAAACGCGAAAAATGTGGGAAGCCCGCCTGCTTTCGATGGGGGAATGGATCCGTACCCATATCTTCGTGGGCGCCCGGGCCTATATCAACTATTACGCCGCCGGCGCCGCCGCGCTCTCGCTGCTGGGGAATTATTTCTCGCGGGACGATTTTTGCGCCGCCGCGAAAACGCTGGCGGAGCATTGTTTTTCGCACGTGAGCGAAAACGGCCTGCTCTATGGGGAGAGCAGCCCTCACGACGCGCGCTCGCCCAAGGGCTGCCGCGGGATCGACCACGGCTACAACGCGGAGGAATCCCTGCCCGCCCTCTGCCGGTACGCGGCTTCGGCAGGCGATGCGGCGGCTAAAGCCCGCTGCGTTTCGCTCTGGCGCGCCCAGCTCCCGTGGATGCTGCCGGACGGCGCGTGGGATAACGGCGCGGGCACCCGGTCGTTCAAATGGACCTATTGGGGGAGCCGGACCGCCGACGGGAGCTTCGACGCGCTGCTGGGGCTCGGAAAAACAGACCCCGTTTTCGCGCAGGCGGCGCTGAGGAACCTGCGGCTGCTGCGGCGGAACACCGCCGACGGCCTGTTGGCGGGCGGCCCCGACTACAAAGAGGCGGGAGAGGGCGTCTGCGTCCACCACACCTTCTGCCACATGAAATCCCTTGCCGCCGCGCTGGACGCGGGTATCCCCTGTATTCCCGCCGCCGCGCTCCCGTCGGAAACGCCGCCGCCGCTGCGGTATTATCCCGAAACGGATACCTGGCGGCTTGCCCTGGGCGGCTGGCTTGCGGACGTTACCGGCTATGACGTCAGGTATAAGCGGGGCGGGCACGTTTCGGGCGGCGCGCTGAGCCTTTTGTGGAACGGGAAAACCGGCGCGATCGCCGCCGCGGGCATGGCGGCCTATTCGCTTTTTGAGCCCAACAATCAGCAGCTTCCCGCGCATCCGGAACAGCACCGCTGCCCCTGCCCCCGCATCGAAACGGCCGACGGCGCCTATGCCCAGCATTTTGATTTCGCCGCGGTCCTGCGGGGAGAAACAACGGGCGGGGCAGTCTCGGTTTCGGTGAACGCGTCGCTCTGCGATATCGACGGCGAAAGGATGCCGGGGGAGAGCGGCTGCGCCCTGCGGTATACGCTTCGCGCCGACGGCTTGCTGATCGAGGGCGGCGTTTCGCCCGCCGCCGCCGGGAACACGCGCTTCGTGCTGCCCGTTTCGCCCGCCGCCCGGGTGGAATGCCTGCGGGGGACGCCGAAAGCCGCGCCCGACCGGATCTTTTGCCTCACGCCGGGTTTTTTGCTGACGGAGCACGTGCTCTTCCCCGATGAAAACGGCCGCTTCGCGGCGCTGATCGGCGCGGAATGATAACGGGTCGTTTATGAGAACAAAGCGGAATGCGGCTGTCCGTATACCGAAAAAAGGATCCCTGAACGTAAAATTCAGAGATCCTTGATTTTATAAGGGGATCGGCGAAACAGCCCCCTGTGTGTTTCTGCGGAAGCGGTGTTTTATCTGCCGAAGAGCATCGAGAAGAACGCTTTGATCTCCTGGAACAGAAGCTTGATCGCCTTGACAAATCTCTCGAAAATGTTGCCGGTCACGCCGCCGGTGGGAGTGAGCAGCTTGGCGGGAACAAGATAGGCGCTGCCGGGCACACAGTTGTTGGTGACCTTGAAGAACATGGCGCCGTTGCCGAAGTCGGCGAAAATGTTTTCGGAATCCACGCCGTTTGTGGTCTGCACAAAGCAGGCGTACAGGTACTGCCTGTCAGGCGTGAAGGTGGAGCCGGAACCGGAAACGGTTTTCCACGCGCCGTTCTCTTTCACGGCCTCGGTGTAGGTGATGGAAGCGTCGTCGCGCACGCCGTCGGTATAAGAGGCGGAGATCTCGGCGTAGTAATCGATGTTGGCGTCGTCCGCATCGTGGTTGATGGCGGATTCCGCGCTGTTGTTGGCGGTCACGTTTGCGTTTTCAACGAACTGTACGATGGAAACCCGCAGGATGCCGGTCAGGTCCTCGCAGCCGAACTGACGCA
>CACZOP010000012.1 GCA_902782845.1 Oscillospiraceae bacterium
TGGGACGAAGACGCAGTACGGCTGTACACCGAAGGAGAACGCCTTTATCTCACCGGCGGCTCTCCCCGGGGCACGCTCTACGCCGTGTATACCTTTCTGGAGGATACGCTCGGCTGCCGTTGGTTCACCCGCGATCTGAACGTGGTTCCGGAGCGAAACGTGCTGGCCGTTCCCGCTGCGGATTATTATTACGAGCCCTGCTTCCGCCTGCGACAGACCTACTGGATGTTTTCCGCGATGTACCCGGACTACTGCGCCGCCCACAAGCTCCACGGCGTGATGGCCTATCTGCCGGAGGCGCTGGGCGGGGGCCGCCACGAACTGGCGGTGAGCAGCGTGCACACCATGCAGCAGATCGTGCCGCCGTCGCTGTTTGAAACGCATCCGGAATATTTCGGATGCGACACGGCGGGCACGCGCAGCCCGAACCGGCAGCCCTGCCTCAGGAATGAAAACGTGTTCCGGCTGGCGCTTGCCTATGCGAAGGATTATTTTTCACGGTATAACGCGATTTTAAGCGTTTCGCAGAACGACGGCATGGACTTCTGCCAATGCGACGCCTGCCGCGCCTTCAACGCCGCCCACGGGAACACGGATTCCGCCGCTTTGCTGGATTTTGTGAACCGTGTGGCGAAAGAGATCAGAAAAGACTATCCGGACGCGCGGATCGAAACGCTTGCCTACCAGCGCTCCCAGACGCCGCCGAAGGGCATGACCGTCGCCGATAACGTGGTGATCCGCCTGTGCGGGATCTCCACCTGCACCCTGCACGACCTCGACGACCCCGCCTGCCCACCCAACGCCGCCTTCAGCAAAGACCTCACCGCGTGGTCAAAGCTGACCCGCAACCTTTACGTTTGGGAATACAGCACGAATTTCCGGTATTATTACGCGCCGTATCCCAACCTCACCGCCATGCAGGCACGCTATCGGTATTACCGGGACCGCAACGTGACCGCGATCTTTGACAACGGCTGCGGCGACAACATCGTCCCCGGCGAATTCCATGAGCTGCGCGTTTACCTGCTGCTCAAGCTCTTATGGGATCCGGATACGGACGTGCAGCGCCATATGCGGGAATTCTGCGAGGCCTACTACGGCGCGGCTGCCGGCGACGTGATCGATTTTATCAATTATTACGAAAAACACGCGGGCGGCTGGAACGTCAAAACGGCCCGCATATGCCACAACAGCTGCCAGGACGGGGGCGTGGGACTTACAAACCATTCCGCTCTTTCGTCCTTTGATGTGAAAAAGCTGGACCGGCTGATGGAGATCGCGAAAAACCGGGCGCTCACAAAAGAGCAGGCGCACCGGCTGGAGGGTCTCTCGCTGAGTTGGCGATTTTATAAAAACGCCGTGTTTGCCGGGGAATTCAACTGGTTCTCGGGCTTTACGGACCCCGAAACCGAAACCGAACGGCTGGCCGCGGACATGCGCGCCTACGGGATAGATATTCTCAGCGAGGCCGGCGCTCTGACGCTGCGGGATACCCCGCCGGACGGGCGCATGATGCCCACCTTCTGGTATACGGACGAAGCGGATCTGGCGCCGGATATCCTTTGGGAAATGCGGCTGCGGGTTTTCGTACACAAGGCGCTTTCCGTGCTCTCGGCGCCGTTCCGGACGTTTTCAAAAATTTGCTGAGTGAGGATCCAGAAAGACAGGAGAGAAACGATGGACAAACAGCGACTGCAAAGAAAAAAACCGTTTTCGGGCATTCTGCCGCATCTGCCGGACGAAACCATGACGCCGGGGCGGATGCGGATCGACACCGACGGCGCGAAAGAGGCGGCAAAGCACGTTTATGAACGCAAGGGCACGGTTCCCGATTTCCGCCGCGCCTATATCGTGGGCGGCGGCGACCTCGGCGCGTCCATCCACGGCACCCCCGACAATTATACCTACCACATCTGCAAAAACGACCTGTGGTGGGACGATTTTGATTCCGACCCGCCCTGCTGGCTGCCGGGCGGCATAGACGCGCTGCGGGCGCGGATCACGGCGGGGGATCCCACCCTCAAGCAGGAGATCTACGCCGCGGCCAACCGGCGGAACAACAACCCCACCCAGACCTCGGCGGCGCGGCTCACGCTGCACCTGATCAGCGGCGGCGTGCAGGCGCACATCAACGAGCGCATGGAAATGCATCACGGCGTTGTGCTGCAAACCTACGGCTGCGGCGACCAGAACGGCTTGATCCGCGGACAGGGATTTTCTACCCTGAGCTGCATTTCCCCGGCGGAGGACGTGCTGCTGATCGCCTGCACCGCCGGAGAAAAAGCCGGACGCATGGGCAAGCTCTCGCTGGAGCTTACCAAAGACCCCATGGAAGTCAGCAGCAACATCGGCGCGCTGACCCCCTCTGAGATCCGGCGGCTGGAGGAAGAGATCGAGACCCATTACACCCCCGTTCCCTTTGTCGACGGCGGGGACTTCGGTTTTACCATGCGGCTGAGAACCGGGCGCGACCCCGGGAACGCTCCGGATTTTCACTACGTCGTGCGGATGCGGGCGAGCGACCCGCGGATAAAGGCATACTGCGCCGGTTCAAAAGTATTCGCGGAAGGACGGCCCGAGGGAAAAAGCGTGTGCTTCCTGCTGACCGCGGTCTCCACGGCGGACACGCCGGACCCGGAAGACGAAGCAAAACGCAGGCTGGACCGGGCTGCCGCCGCCTCCATGCCCATGGTTGCCACAAACTGCACTGAATGGTATAAGCACCAGTGGAAGCGTTCGTGGATCCGGCTGCCGGATACCGGATTATCCCGCCCGTGGTATTGGGGCGTTTATCAGGCCCTGGCGTCCCGGATGCCGGGAAAACAGCCCGCGGGCTACCTTGCCCCGTGGTATCAATCCTCCTACGCCAACTGGGGCCGCCACCTGCTGACCTATGAGCAGGCAAAAACGAATCTGGGCATTTTGCCCACAAACCACGCGGAGCTGCTGGAGCCCTGGTTCCGTATGCTGCGGGACGCAAGAGAAAAGCTGCAGCGCTTCACCCGGGACTACTACGGCATGAACGGCACCGCCTACCCCCACGCCATTTCGAACACCGGCACCGTGGCGGCCTCCGCAATTAACCTGAACGGCACCATGATGAACGTGGAGACCGCGGGCGAGACCGTGAAATACTGCTGGGACTACTATGATGATACCGGCGACCTTGATTTCCTGCGGGAGGTGGGGTATCCCCTTCTGAAGGACGCCGCTGTTTTTTACCACGAATATCTGCTCACGGACGAAGAAACGGGGCAGAAATACATCTTCCCCTCCCGCAGCCAGGAATTCGTGAACACAGTGGGGCTCTCAAACGAATTCATGACCGATTCCCTCATCGACGTGTGCATGGTACGCAACACGCTGGACAAAGCGGCAAAGGCGGCGGACCTCCTGCACACGGATGCCGACCTCGCCGCCGCATGGAAAGCGGATCTTGCCGCCCTGAGAAAAGACTACGCCGTCTGGCCGGACGGCACGTGGAAAACCGCCGCCGATACCGACGACCGGACGCTGGATTACGGCTATCCCTGCGTGTCGGACCTGGCGCCGATCAGTTACACCGGCGAAGTGGACGCCTGGCACGGCGACAGCCCCGCCGTGATGGAGGCGGCGAGAAAAACCGCGGCCGCGCTGGTGCCGGAAAACGAGATCCCGTGGGACCGTTCCTTCGGTATGCTCGCCCGCCTGCGTATGGGCGACGCCGCCTACGCCGGGCGGATGCTGAAACTGATCCCGGAGGAATACGAGGTGGGCGGCAATCTGGACGCGCCCGTCCCGCACGACTGCGACTACTGCGTGTGCAAGGGCACCGCCGCCACCGCGCAGGTGATCTGCGAGATGCTGCTGCAGAGTCAGGGAAATGTGCTGCGGTTCTTCCCCGCCTGGGATTTTGCTTTGGGAGACGCGGCGTTTTACTCTCTCCGGGCCTCCGGCGCGTTTTTGGCGAGCGCCGAGACCCGCGGCGGCAAGCTTGCCTATGCCATCATCCGCAGCCTTGCCGGGAACCTCTGCCGCGTGCAGGATCCCTTTGGGGAAGAAACCCGGGTGCGGGATCTGGAAACCGGCAAACCGGCGGAGTTTTCACGGGAAGACGGCAATCTGTGCTTTGCTACGGAAAAGGAACATGAATACGTGATCGAACGCGCCTCAGCCCCGCTGGAGAGCTTCCCCGTTACACAATAAAAACGATATACCCATAAGGAGACGCCAATGCTTTTTATCGGATGCCATCTGTCCGTTGCGGACGGTTACGCGGCTATGGGCGAAAAAATGCGCGCCATGGGCGGCAACACCTTCGCGTGGTTCACACGCAATCCCCGGGGCGGAAAAACAAAAGACGTCCCGCCGGAGGACGTCGCGGCGCTGGGACGGCTGCTGCAGAAAGAAGGCTTCGGCACGCTGGCGGCGCACGGAAGCTATACCATGAATCTTTGCTCCGCAAAAAAAGAGACCCGCGAAAACGCGCTGGATATGCTGCGGCAGGATCTCAGGCGGATGGAGCTGTTGCCCGGGCAATTCTATAACTTCCATCCCGGCTCCCACACGGGGCAGGGAACAAAAACCGGCGTGGCTCTGATTGCCCAAGCACTGAACCGGGCGCTTTGGCCCGAAATGAAAACCGCCGTGCTGCTGGAAACCATGGCAGGCAAGGGCTCGGAAGTGGGCGGAAGCTTTGAGGAATTGAAAGAGATCATCGACCAAACGGCCTGCGGGGACAAGCTCGGCGTATGCTTCGATACCTGCCATGTGTGGGACGCGGGCTACGATATCGCAAACGATCTCGACGGCGTGCTCACCCGGTTTGATAAGATCATCGGGCTTTCCCGACTCAAAGCGGTGCACTTCAACGACAGCAAAAATCCCTGCGGCGCCCGCAAGGACCGGCACGCAAAGCTGGGCGAAGGCCATATCGGCACAGAAGCCCTTCGCCGCATCGCCCTGCACCCGGCGTTTGCAGATCTGCCGCTGATCCTCGAAACGCCCAACGACGAGGCGGGCTACATCAAAGAGATCGCCATGGTGAAAAGCTGGTTCTGAGCGCATTTTACAAAATTTAAAAATGATTTTCAGCCTTCCTTCGGGGAGGCTTTTATTTTTTGTGCAGATTCATTTGTAATGGTACGATAAGAGAACAGCAGTAGGGCCGGCTACGGCTCAGTCTTTCGCTTTGTGCTGACGGCGGGCGATATAGGCGACGGCCTGCGCGCCGCGGAACACGTATTTTCCGAGATTACCCCTGATCCCGGTGAGGAGGGGCGAACGGATCTTCACGTTCCCGTTTTGCGCCGCCGCCGGGCAGGGCGCCGCATTGTCGCCGGCGAACGGCGACAGAACGCCGTCGGTTCCCGATGCAAACGCGCCGTCGGCAAACGCCAGCAGATCCCCGAGCGGTTCCTCCGCCGGGGAATCGCCCTCAAACGGGAGCAGGCACAAAACTGCGCGCTCCCTGCTGCCGTTATAAGAAGGCGCGAGACTCTTGCCCTGAGGCGCGATCAGGGTGTAGGTGCGCGGGATCCGGTCGCCCGATCGGTTCGGATGATGCCGCTGTTCCCCCGTAAAGGTGCCGAAGGGGTTCATTTTGACACTGCCGTTTTTTGTGAGGCGCATGGGGCAGAACGCCATGGAGGAAAGAACCCCGCGGGCGCTGCCGAGCAAAAGCCCCAGGTCGCCGTCCGTGAGCCCCACGAGCCCCGCCGTGAGCTGGTTGTTGAAGGAATCCAGCGTTTTGTTTTTTTCGTCCGCTTCGCCGTAGGATGCAGCGCGAAACGAGGAAATATCACCCTCGAAATTCCGCTTGATTACGGAAACCGCCCCGCTGTTCCGGAAAGAAAGACAAAAGGGCGCCGCTTCTTCCCACTGCATATCGGTGTATCTGCCGAGGGTTGAATTCTCGGTGGAGATGGCGTCCCGCTCCGGGGTGTGGGGATATCGCACGTCGGTGAGGACGAAGATCCCCGCCGCCGCGTCCGAAACGAAAAAGGTAAAAGAGAATTCCCCCTGCGAGAGCGCTTCCGGGAGCAGAATCCTGCCGGACAGGCGCAGGGCTTTTCCGCCGGTGATCGCCGCGTTTTCGAGGCGGTCGAAACAAAAATCATACCGTCTGCCGCCGTAGGTCAGGAAGGACGAGAGAAAATCCCCGCCGCCGATGACCCTGCCGCGATACGTAAAGGATTCGATCTTGTTTTTTTCGGAGAAAATGAGCCGCGCGTCGCCGCTTTCGAGTATCCGGCGGACCGCCCCGTTGTTTTCCTTTTGCTCCGCGGGAGCAGCCGTGATCCGGTATGCGTCCCGCGCTTCGTCAAATCGCAGGATAAGGAAAACGCTGTCGTCCCCCATGGGCAGGGCGGTATAGGATCGCAAGCCCTCTCCCGCAATGTGCAGCGGCCCGGGCGTATTGCAGGAAAGCTGCAGGCATTGCAGCGTTGTCTTCCCTGCGTTATGAACCGTCAGCGCGCCGTTCCGATCGACGGCGCGGTCTGTCAGCGCTTTCGCCAGCGCATCGGCGGCCTGTTCCCGTTGGATATTCAGCACCGGGGTCGCCAAACCGAAATGCGTGGTGGAAAGCAGGCGGATGCGGTTCATAAAATCAGCCTCGTCCGGTCGGATCCTTGCGGCAAGACGGCTGCGTTCGATCGCGGTCCAGATCCTGCGGTTATAGGGCTTTTCCGCCCAGGAGGCGTAGCCGGTGAAATTCCCGTCGGCTGTGTCCTGCGTAAAACGAACGGTACCCGCAGGTTCATGGTTTTTCAGATAGCCGCCGGGCGTATCGAATACCACATAATCGAGATCCGCCACCTCTTTTACCAGTCCCCTGATCCCGTCGGTGTTGGCAAGGCGGTTCCCGGTGGCCGGCAGGTTCAGGCTTTCCCAGAAGATCGCGTCCGCGTCCATGTTGATGAAGATAAACAGATCCCGGTTGATCTCGCCCGAAAGCTGCTTTTTACGCAGATCCTTTACCCATGCCCGCAGGCAGCCCGCGTCGCAGACGTCGGCGTTGGAACAGGTGGGGATCACCGTAAGCGATTCGCCCCGATATTCAAAGCGCAGCGGATTGAACGCCTGTTCGTCCGGCAGCGGCGGGATCAGCGTTTTAAACGCGTCAAACGGTACGCAGGAATAATAAAGGCAGAGCGCCTTTACGCCCAGCGCGTTATAGGTGCGCACCTGCGAAGGGGTGAACATCACCTCCTGCGGACGCACGATCATTTCGCAGCCGCCGAAAAGGTCCCGGAGCCCCGAGCCCTGCGGATTGGAAACCGCAAGCCGGACCGAAGCCGCCAGCTCGTCCGCCTGCATCGCCCCCAAGGCGCCGTTGGAATAGCCCATGATGATCTGTTCGTCGCCGTTTTCTTTTCCCCGGCGCCGCATGCCCTCGATGATATCCGGCGCGTACCGGGGTAAAATCCGTTCCAGCGAAAAGAAATTCTCACAGTCCCACGTGCCCTTTACGGGAATGCCGGCGGCGTTCAGCGCGTCCAGCGTTCCGATGATTTTACGGATGATACGGAGATCCGAACCGAAACCCTGCGCATCGTCGGTATCCCCTCTGTAAGAGTGGTAACAGTTCACGTGGAAGCCGTAGGCGATATGAATCCGCGCGTCCATAAAAACCTCCCCTGCGTCTTTTTTTCTATTATTATACCGTAGCGGGCACGGGCAATCAAGAAACGCTTTCGGAATTTTTTGAAAATTTTTCATTTACCTATTGACACGGTAGGTTAATAGTGCTATAATGCGGTCAAACAATGAAAGGAGGCGCAAACGATGTTCGGATTTTCCAACAAATGGCAGAGCGGCATGATGTGTTGTCGAATGCTCAACTCCCGGGCATGTATGATGGCGGGGGGCGTTGACCGTTGTGCGCCTCAGAAGAATAAAACAGCAGTGTAACGCCGCGTTTTATACGTCATTTGCCCGGGAGCTATCTGGCAGCCCCCGGTTTTTTGTTTCCGCGAATCACCAAAAAAAACACACAAAAAAGGAGTTTATGAAAATGAGTCACTATAAATTCGAAACCCTGCAGCTTCACGTTGGTCAGGAACAGCCCGATCCGGCAACGGACGCCCGCGCCGTGCCGATCTATCAGACGACCTCCTACGTTTTCCGCAACAGCAAACACGCCGCCGACCGTTTCGGCCTGGCGGATCCCGGCAATATTTACGGCAGACTCACCAACTCCACGCAGGACGTGCTCGAAAAGCGCGTGGCGGCGCTGGAGGGCGGCAGCGCGGCGCTGGCGCTGGCCTCCGGCGCGGCGGCGATCACCTATACGATCGAAGCCCTTGCCGCGGGCGGCGGGCACATCGTAGCGCAGAAAACCATCTACGGCGGCAGCTACAATCTTCTGGCGCACACCCTGCCGCAATACGGGATCGAAACCACCTTCGTGGACGCGCACGATCTTTCGGAAGTGGAAAACGCCGTCAAAGATAACACCCGCGCCGTTTATCTGGAAACCCTGGGCAACCCCAACAGCGACATCCCGGATATTGATGCCATTGCTGAGATCGCCCACAGGCACGGTCTGCCGGTGATCGTAGACAACACCTTCGGCACCCCCTATCTCATCCGGCCCATCGAGCACGGCGCGGATATCGTGGTGCATTCCGCCACCAAGTTTCTGGGCGGCCACGGCACCACCCTCGGCGGCATTATCGTGGAAGCCGGCGGCTTCAACTGGAAAGCCTCCGGCAAATATCCCAACATCGCCGATCCCAACCCCAGCTATCACGGCGTATCGTTCTACGACGCGGTGGGCCCCGCCGCCTTCGTGACCTATATCCGGGCGATCCTTCTGCGGGATACGGGCGCGGCAATCTCTCCCTTCAACGCCTTTTTGCTGCTGCAGGGCGTGGAGACCCTGTCGCTCCGGCTGGACCGGCACGCGGAAAACACGAAAAAGGTGGTGGAATTCTTAAGGAACCACCCGCTGGTGGAAAAGGTGAACCATCCTTCCCTGCCCGACCATCCGGATCACGCGCTTTACGAAAAGTATTTCCCGCACGGCGGCGCCTCCATTTTCACCTTTGAGATCAAGGGCGGGCAAAAAGAAGCCTGGGCGTTCATCGACAACCTGAACATATTCTCGCTGCTGGCAAACGTTGCGGACGTGAAAAGCCTGGTGATCCATCCCGCCTCCACCACCCACTCGCAGCTTTCGGAGGAGGAATTGCTCGATCAGGGCATCCGCCCCAATACCATCCGCCTGTCCGTCGGCACGGAGCACATCGACGACATCATCGCAGATCTGGAAAACGGATTTGCCGCGATCCAATAAAAA
>CACZOP010000013.1 GCA_902782845.1 Oscillospiraceae bacterium
AAGGATAAAACACTTGACCG
Source organism: Oscillospiraceae bacterium (assembly GCA_902782845.1). GTDB lineage: Bacteria > Bacillota > Clostridia > Oscillospirales > Acutalibacteraceae > RUG806. The sequence goes on from CACZOP010000013.1 coordinate 21, forward strand.
ATATTTCAAACTGTGATAAACTAAGTTACAGATTATTCGCGGCATGTCTGCAATCAGGAACGGAGTCGGCAAAAAATGACGATACCCTCAAACCGTCTGGATCTGACCTTTCAAAAGTATCAGAATGACCTGGAGGCCAAAGCAATTTCCGTTCTCAGATCCGGTCGTTACATCTTAGGCGAAGAAACGCTGGCGTTTGAACGTGAATTCTCTGATTTTCTGGGCGGCGGCCATACCGTCGGCGTTGCCTGCGGACTGGACGCGCTCACGATCGCGCTCCGTATTCTGGGGGTGCAGGACGGAGATGAAGTCATCCTACAGGGCAACACCTATATCGCGACGGCGCTCGCGGTTACCCATAACGGCGCCGTTCCCGTTTTTACGGAGCCGGATAAGAATTTCGGATTGGATCCGGACCGTCTGGAAGAAGCGATCTCGCCCAGAACAAAAGCGGTTCTCGTCACGCACCTGTACGGCATTATGACCCCGATGGACCGGATCCGTTCCCTGTGCGACCGGTATGGGCTTCTTCTGATTGAAGACTGCGCACAGGCGCACGGCTGCGCGTGGAACGGCAAAAAGGCCGGCCTTTTCGGTGACGCCGGCTGTTTTTCGTTTTATCCCACAAAGAATCTCGGCGCATTCGGCGACGGCGGCGCCGTGGTTGTTCGGGATCCCGAGATCGCCCGACAGATCCGGATCTACCGGAATTACGGGAACGATGAAAAAAAACGCAGCCTTACCGCGGGAGTAAACTCCAGGCTTGATGAGCTTCAGGCAGGGTTGCTGCGCGTGCGCCTCTCCCATCTGGATGAATACAATCAAACCCGCCGCGCCGTTGCCGAACGCTATCTGCGGGAGATCAAAAACCCTCTGATCCGTTTGCCTGAAGCGCTTCCCGGCGCCTGCAACGTATGGCACCAGTTTGTCATCCGCTGCAATCAGCGGGCGGCGCTGCAAAACCATCTTTTCAAAAAAGGGATCGGCACAGATATCCACTACCCCATTCCGCCGCATCTTTCGGCGACGTACCGGTCGCTCGGAATGCAAAAAGGCGATCTCCCGGTCACAGAAGCGCTGGCGGAAACCGTCTTGTCGATTCCGAGTTATTACGGTATCTCCGAAGAAGAACAGGCGTATGTAATCGACACGTTGAACGCGTTTCGCGTATAAAGGAGCCGCAAATGAACAATAAAACCTGTCGCATCCTGCACCTTTCCTCGCGTTCCGATAAAAGAGGCAGTCTCACGGCGATCGAGGGGGGAGACACAGTTCCCTTTGAGATTCGCCGCGTTTTTTTTCTGTATGATCTGTCGCCCGCCGTCGTACGGGGACAGCATGCGACAAGGAACGACCAGTGCATCGTTACGGTAAAAGGCTCCTGCCGGGTCCGAACGCATAACGGCGAAAAGGAAAACGTTTTTACACTGGACGCTCCCATGCGCGGAGTCTATGTGCCCGCTATGGTCTGGAGGGAGATCTTTGATTGCAGTACAGACTGCATCCTTGCCGTGCTGTCGGACAAGCATTACGATCCGGACGATTACGTCCGGGATTTTGAACAGTTTCTGCGGCTTGCAGCCGAAACCGAAAAAGGAGACCGGTCATGACAATACTCATTACGGGCGGCGCGGGATTCATCGGCAGCAATTTTCTGTATTACCTGGCTGAGAACGATCCGGATTTCCGATTGATCTGTTTGGACAATCTTTCTTATGCCGGTAATTACACAACGATTTCTCCCCTCGTTCAACAAGAGAAACTTCTTTTCATCAAAGCGGACGTCTGCGACAGGAACGCCGTTTTTTCTGCATTTGAAGAAACAAAACCGGAGCTTGTCGTTCATTTCGCGGCGGAAAGCCATGTGGATCGATCCATTTCCGATCCGTCCGTTTTTTTGCGGACGAACGTGCTTGGCACAGGCGTTCTGCTGGACGCCTGCCGGACCTTCGGCGTCGTCCGTTTCCACCTGGTGTCCACGGATGAGGTTTACGGAGATCTCCCTTTGAACAGACCGGAGCTTTTGTTTACGGAGTCGTCGCCGCTGCGCCCGCGCTCGCCATACGCCGCGTCAAAAGCGGCTGCGGATCTGCTTGCGCTTTCTTACTTCCACACCTACGGCGTTCCCGTTACGATTTCCCGCTGTTCAAACAACTATGGCCGTTTTCAATACCCGGAAAAACTGATCCCGCGTATGATCGCAAGAGCTTTGAACGAGCAGACGCTGCCGGTGTACGGAACAGGCGAAAACATCCGGGACTGGATACACGTATCCGACCATTGCGCTGCAATAAAAAAGATCCTCCTGAGGGGAACCCCGGGAGAAATCTATAACGTCGGCGCGAATTGCCCCTGCAGCAACCTGCAGCTTGTCAGACGCATCTGCGGCATCCTCGGCATACCCCGGGAAAGGATCGTTTTTGTGGAAGACCGGAAGGGGCACGATCTGAGATACGGCATCGATGCGCGCAAACTGGAAACATCGCTGAACTGGCGCCCGAAGGTGGATTTTACAGACGGCCTGCAAGAAACCGCGGAATGGTATATCGCGAATCACGCATGGTGGGAACCGCTGTATCCGGAGGCAGACAAAGGCTCGCTTTGTTAACGATACCGATCGTCGGCAAAAGGAGCCGGGACGCCGTCAACAGAGACAAACCGTTCCTCTGTATTTTTTCAGCTAATCAAGGATCGTATCGACCTGCCACCTTGGCGGGCGGCGTGCCTCGGAAAAGGTTTTATGGATATACTCCGCGACAATCCGCAGCGAGACAAACAGAGCGGCGCCTATGAGAAACAGGAAGCTCAGAAGCCATAAAGACCGTTCGTTTCCGTTATTCCCGGCGGAGGCGATCAACGCGCAGATCACGCTCACCGCGAACCCAACGCCGCACAGAATCGCGGAAGCGGAAATGAATTTCAACGGCATTGCGGAATGCGTAAAAACGGCATCCAGCGCAAGCCGCAGTTTTTTCAGAACCGTATAGCCGGAGCTGCCGGCCGCGCGCGCAAACCGTTCGTGATACACGACCGATCTCTTCAGCCCCATATTTGAGACTACGCAGGGCAGATAACAGTGCGTTTCGGTGTGCATAAGCAGTTGTTCGATCGCTTTCCGGCTCATCAGCCGGTAGTTTGCATGTTCCCGGACCTGTCCGGTCCCGGCGATTTCCATCAAGCGATAAAACAACCCGGAGGAGAGCCTTTCAAAAAACGGGTCGTCCGGCCGCCGGGAACGCACGCCGAGCACGATCTCGCTGCCCGCGATGAACTGCGACAGCATTTCGTCTACCGCATTGATATCATCCTGCAGATCCGAATCCATCGTGATCGCGCAGTCGGAACGGGGTGCGGCATAGGTAAGCCCCGCCAACAGCGCATTCTGCTCACCCGCATTATGCGCCATATTCATCCCGATGATCCGCCGCTCTTTTTCGCGCAAAGAAACAATGGTCTCCCATGTGTCGTCCGCGGAACCGTCGTTGATCAGAACCAGCCTGCTTTCTTCGGAAATGACGCCGCATCCGGCAAGCGCATCCAGCTTTTTCAAAAAAACCGGCACCGACACCGGCAGGACGTCCGCATCGTTATAGCAGGGCACAACAAAGTATAAACATACACGATATTCATTTTTGAGATGCATCGTATCCAACAGCATTTCTCCTTTTGATCGTCCGGTCGAAAAGCGTTTTTTCCTGTATCCGATGACGATTCAGATCTCAGCGTCAATAAGGGATTTTCCCGTGCGCCACGAGGAACAGGTGTTCCCCGTATTGCGAATTGGCACAGCGTTCGGCGGAACGAAGCAGATCCTCAGCGGAGATCCATCGGTTCCGGTATGCGATTTCCTCGGGAACAGCGATCTCTATCCCCTGTCGGTTATGGATCGTCTGCACGAAAGCGGAGCTGTCTGTCAGGCTGTCCGGCGTTCCCGCATCCATCCAGGTATACCCTCTTCCCATCAGACTGACGCTCAGCCGACCGGCAGCAAGATACAGCCGGTTCAACGCGGTTATTTCGAGCTCCCCTCTGGCGGAAGGCCGCAGTTTTTTTGCCATTTCGCTGACGCCGGCCGGATAAAAATACAAACCGGTTACAGCATAATTGCTTTTCGGAACCGCCGGTTTTTCCTCAATATCAACAACGCGGGACTGCGCGTCAAAAGACAGCACACCGAAGCGCTGCGGATCCTTCACATAATAACCGAACACGACGGCCTTTCCCGCTTGCGCCGCTTCTTTTGACGATTGCAGCAATGCGGTAAGCCCGTTGCCGTAAAAAATATTGTCTCCGAGAATCAGGGAACAGGTATCCCCGTCCAAAAAGGATTCACCGATCAGCAACGCCTGGGCGATCCCCTCCGGCTTCGGCTGCTCGGCGTAGGAGAGCCTGATCCCGAATGCGTCCCCGTTTCCCAATAGCGACCTGTAAGCAGGCAGATCCCGCGGCGTTGTGATCACCAGGATCTCACGGATTCCCGCCAGCATCAACGTGCTGATCGGATAATAAATCATAGGCTTATCATACACGGGCAGCAACTGTTTTGAAATTGCTGTGGTCAACGGATACAATCGCGTTCCGCTGCCGCCCGCCAGTACGATCCCCTTCATTTCCATACGCCTCCTTCTGCCGATTTCGCACGTCAGCGCTTAAACTGATATTTGAACCCGTATTTTTTCCGTGTACGCGGAAAAAACAAACCATAGTACATATTGGAAAGAAAGAATTTCGCTGGAATAAGGATCGCACGCATTGATTCACCGAAATGCAGCGTACGGTAATTCATCAGCGTAATTTTGATCGCTTCCCACAGAAATGCGGCATTCTTCCCCTTTTTGGAATAATCATCCCGTGAGAACAGATCCTGCACCATGAAGCATGCCCGAATCACAAGGTAATCCCGATCCGGCACTTCGCTGAAGGAGGAGTGGATCTTTTCCACCAGCGCGCCCTCACGGAGCTCCTGAAGCGTTTTCGGCGGATCGTAGAGCCCCTCACGCACAACCAGATCATACAGGGCGCTCTTTTCAAAGGGTGCAAAGAAATGCGTGCTCAGGTAAATCGTGGGCAAAGACTGCATATACTGAACGGTATCTCTGAAATCCTGCACCGTTTCATGCGGATAGTTGAAAATAAACGATACGTTGCTGATCATGCCCACCTCGCGGCAGGCCTCCAACGTAGGCTTGACCTTATCGTAAGGCAAATGCTTGTTGGCGACCTCGGCAAGATGTCCGGGAGGTGCTTCGATGCCGAAAAACACCCAGCGGCAGCCGTTATCGTACATCTCCTGAATATCCTCTTTTTTCAGCACGCCGATGCGCGTCTGCGCACCCCAGATGAACGAAATACCGCGCTCTTTCATCCGCCGGTACAGCTCCTGCCGCTCCGCCTTTGAAACTCCCCAAAGCTCATCGGCAAAATACACGGTTTCCATGCCGTGGTTTTTCATCAGATATTCCGCTTCGTCCAGCATATGATCCACAGGCCGCACACGACGTTTGCATTTATGAAAATATTCGTTAAAGCAAAACGAACAGTTCCCGATGCAGCCCTTGGATAAATAAAGATACGCCATTTTATCGTAGCGGTAGCAGGGCTGAAAATAATCCTTGATATTGGGCAGCAGCGTATAGTCCGTAGGCCCGAGCAGCGAAAGATCCATAAACGGTTCGCTCTCGGTAAAAACGGGTTCGCCGTTTTCCCCGGTATACACAATTCCCCGAACCGTATGCGGATCGCCGCCGGCTGCCAGCGTATCCATCAGATTGAGCCAGATCTGCTCGCCCTCGCCCTGGATCACAAGATCCGCCCGTTTCTCGCGCAGGATGATCTCTGGAACCGTGGAAGCGTAGGTGCCGCCGATATAAACAGGGATCTTTTTCTTCATAAAAAATTCACTGATCTCGATGATATCCGGGATCGTCATATTGGAGATCATCGAGAGCCCCACCACCTGAGGCGTATATTGATCGAGCAGCGATTGAAGGGGATCCCGGTTGAAGGTGCGGTCTACAATCGAAGCCTCATGCCCATGCCGGTTGAGATAGGTCGCAATGGAAAGCAATCCGGAGGGGAATCCCGTCATTCGTTGATAGGATAGAGATTTCGGATCGTAATTCGGATTAATCAATAATACTCGCATCGAATCATTCCGCCTTTCAGACATCGAAAATAGATTGTAAAAGCACTGCCGGCTTCAGAATTCAAACTCGGTCTCCGGCGTATAATGGCTGCTGGAATAATCTGTTTCGCGGCGGTTGCGGCCGTACCAGACAGTTTCACGCGCCAACTGTGCAAAGGAGGAAACCGGCGCCGGATCTTCCACGGTGAGCCGGATCCGCTTTTTCTCAAGCGGCAGCGGCTCGTTTTTGTAGATTTGGTTGAAATAGGAATAGAAATCATAGTCGGATTCGATCACGACCGTTTCCGGCCCGATTTTTTTTACGATATCGCGCTGATAGGCGAACAGGGCGTCGAGCGCCGCAAAACGCCCGAAACGGGAAGAAAACCACGCGTTCACCTCGTTGTAGAACGCGGCAAACGACCGGTAGGCCTCAAGGAACAGGATCTCGTCGAAGCCCCACAGCAACCCCTCTGTATCGGGGATCTGCGCCGTGAAAGCGTTTTTTTGTTCCAACACGCCGCGGCACAGGCCGTACACCGTCTGATACAGCCTCCCGAGGACGCTTTCCGGCTGGTTTCGGGAATCGTCGATCAGATCCCGGTAAAACGTTTCATAGGGCACGTTCAGCTCATACCGGCACCAGATCGCGACAGCCCGGAGCAGCCCCATGTTGTGCAGCGCCTGCACGTAATTCGAAAAAACGAGAGATCTGATCCAATCGTTCTCGTCCATGGAATAGGTGGAAACGACGTAATCGCCGTATTCGGTGATGTCGTCCTCCTGTGCGTCCGGCGTGGTGTGGATCGCCTGAAAGGGGATGCGCCGCGTTTTGATCTTATACTTTTCAATATACCACGGCTGCCCCATTTCGGAATTGGGGAGCAGCTCGCAGGGATAAACGCTCACAGCATAGTGCTGGCCGTTTTCCAGCATGGCGCACAGGCCGTCGCAGAAGCTCCCGTAGGTTTCCCCCGGAAGGCCGACGATCAATTCGGAATAGGTGGAGATCTGATTCTCATTATACCGGAGCATCAGCTTCCGGAAATCCTCGGTGGAAATATTTCTTCGTCCGATATTTTCCAGCACTTCGGCGCTCACGCTCTGGAATGAAATGGTCATTGCCCGTTCGAGGCCGTTTTCCACCAGTTTTTTCCCGATATCGAACACGAAATCAAACTTGTTTTTTGTGAAGAACACACGGAAGACCTTGGGATAACCGTAATTCTTTTTGCTTTTCGCCACGTAGTCCATGATTTCCGCGTCGCGGCTGAACAAACAGAAATTGGCGTCCGCGCAGTAGACGAATTCGATTTTATGCCGGACGAACCAGTCGATTTCCGCCTTGACCCGCTCCATCGGGAACAGCCGCACTCTGGATTTCAGAGAGCTCCAGTCGCAGAAGGAACAGTGGTTCGGGCAGCCGCGGTTGCTTTCGAGCAAGCCGGAAAACGAGATATCGTCCTGCAGGATGTCGTCGAACACGCCGGATAAATAGGGTGAGGGATAATCCGTGCCTGTTTGCTGTTCATACGCCGTGGTGACGGCCTTACCATCCCCATCCCGGTATGAAATATTCGGCACCTCAGCCGGATCCCCGCCGAAAAGCAGCGCTTTGAGCAGGCCTGCCGTCGGCTCCTCGCCGAACCGGTGGACCAGGAAATCGATATAGGGGAACCGCTCCAGAAACGCGCCGTCGGACGAGATGCTGTGCCCGCCGAAAACGATGACGCAATCCGGGAACCGTTCTTTGATCGCGGCGGCGGCGGTTTTATCATACTCCGCATTCCAGACCGAGCATGAAAAGAGGACCATATAGGGATCCTCCATTGAAGCCACCAGTTGGGCAACAGGCATACGGTAATACACGATCTTCTGAAAACGGCAATGCGCCGCGATCGTTTCGTCCTGCATACAATAGGCCTGGATACACCCCACGGCATAAGGGAAATACACGGTTTTGCGATCTCCGCTGCCGTAAGTGCCGTTCGCCTGAATGAACCAGATATTTTTCTTTTCCGGACACAACGCCGTTTTATCGATCACCATAGGATACCGTCACATTCTTTTTGTCGCTCACACGGATCGGCGCGCCCTTTTTTTTGCCGAAAAGCATCACGCGCTTGCCGTAATCAAACCAGTTGTCCACCGGTTGCGGAACCGTTACGGTGATAACGGTATCCCGTTTCTGCAGCGGCGCATAATCCGCAGACTCCGTGGTGGAAAAATAGGAATAAAAATCGTAGGCGAACCGGGCGGATTCTTCCTTCTGGCCCAACAGCCGGATCGCGAACCGCTGGTAACGGCACAGCTCTCCGAAAACCGAAGGCTCGATCCCGAAACCGGACAGGAAAGAAACGATCTCTTCCCAGAACCGCTCGTAATTCGAGGCGATCTCCATAAAGAGGCCCTCGTCGAAATACCAGCCCACGTCGCCGAATTTTTCGTTGACGTACGCCCACTCGCCTTTGGAAAGATCCGCGCCCCAGGCGCGGAAGCGCACGAGCATTTCGTGCAGAAAGACGCCCTCCGTTTCGGCGGCGAAGCGCACCAGCGCGGAATAAAAATCGTAATAGGAAATCTGCAGCTCCCGCCGCAGATAAACGGCGATATATCGCAGCATGCCGATGTGGTGGAAGCACTGCACGAACATCACGAACATGAGCGAATCCAGCATCTCGTCGTAATTCATGGTGTTGGTCTGTACGACCATATCCACATATTCGTAGATCTCATTTTCCACGTTGGGAGAAACGTGGATACAGCTGAGCTTCACGTGCTCCGTTTTGATCCCGTGCTTTTCGATATACTCCCGGCTGCCCATCAGGGCGTTGGGGAACACCTGGCAGTCGTAAACCGTCATGGCGTTATGCTGCCCCGCCTCCACAAGCCTGCAGACGCCCCGGCAGAAGCTCTCCTTCGTTTCGCCGGGAATGCCGAGGATCAGCTCCGTATAGGTCGGGATCCCCACCTTGTTATAGCGCTTGATCAGATCCGAAAAAGCCTCTACCGTGAAATTCTGGCGGTTGATGTTTTTCAGCGCTGCGGGGCAAAGCGTCTGATACGCGAGGGTGATCGCCTTGTTCAGGCCGTTCTCGAAAAACAGCTTTGAGATCTGAAACACGGTCTCGTTGCTGTTTTTGGCGTAGCAGGCGTTGAAGATATGCGGGAAGCCGTATTTCTTTTTCAGTTCCACCGCATACCGGGCGATCTCCATGTCCCGCGGCAGGATCCCGAAATTGCCGTCGGCGCAGTAGACGTAATCGATCTTGTGCTTCGCGCACCATTCCATCTCTGCAAACACCTTTTCCAGCGGGAACGTGCGGATCTTTTCGGTAAAGCACCAGTCGCAGTAGGCGCAACGGTAGGGACAGCCGCGGTTGGTTTCGATGGTGATGCAGAAATCGACCCCGGGAGAGGATTCCACGATCTCGTCAAAATAGCCCGCGAGATAGGGCGAAGGATAATCAAGGTCGGCATAATGCTCGCTGCGGGTAAAATGCAGGGATCCGTTTTCCCGGTAAGCAAGGTTCGGAACACCGGAAAGATCCCCGTCGCCGTCAAGCGCCAGCAGCAATTCCTTAAACGGGCGCTCCCCCTCGCCGAGCATAAAAACATCCGCATAGGGATACTGCTCCGCCAGCGGCTGCTGCGCGGAAACGTCGTGGCCGCCGAAAACGATCAGGCAGTCGGGATATTTCTCCCGCAGCGCGGAGGCGAGCAGGCGGTTGTACTCCGCCGTCCACATATAACAGGTAAACGCAACGATATCCGGAGCGTCGATCTTTGCCAGCGCCTCGTCGATGGGATCCCGGCGATAGATCATGCCGGCGCAGCGGTAGCTTTTTGCGATCCGTTCGTCCGCCCATGCGTACGCCGCAAGACAGCCGGAGGCGTATGGGAGATATTCTGATTTTCCGACCGATTTGTTCGCGAGAACAAAATACACGTTTTTCAATGTTGCGTCTCCGTTGTCAGTTTTTGCGGATCCGTAAAACGGATCTTCAGTATCATGTAATAGTAAAGCAGCGCGGCGCCGAAGGTCCGGTGGGAACGCCCCTCTTCCCTTTCCACGTTCCTTGTGGGCACTTCAAGGAACCGCACGCCCAGCCGCAGGGGCTTGAAGGTCATTTCGGTGGTCAGCTCAAACCCGTCGCGCTCCCAGCGGATCCGGCGGTAGACGGCCGCGGGCGCGATCTGCGTGGGATTGGTAAACTCCGTCAGCTCGGAATGATAAAGCAAACCGAAACATTTTTGCGAAACCGCGTTCAGCAGCTTTTTCACTTTGCCGTATCCGGCGAAGCCCTCGGGATGGAGGAACCGGCTGATCTTTATGATCTTCTCGGGATTCTCCATGGAAAGCCGCAGCATTTCGGGGAAGGATGCGGTATCGGTCGCCTCGTCCGCGCTCCAGACTACCACGTGGGTGCCCTTTACCTCCCGGAATACGGTCTGCAGCGCGTCGCCGAAGCCGGTCCCGGGCTGATACATCCAACGGCAATCGTCCCTTTCGCAGATCTTCTTTACCGTCGCGAGGCAGGCGTCGGTGCAGGTTTTCGCGAGCACGAACAGATATTCATACGCCGCGCCGTATGCGTCCAGCTTTTGAAAGGTACGCTCCAGCATGAACGTTTCGTCCACGGCGCAGATGGCGATCGAAAGCCTGTAGGTTTCACGCATGGACGTCCGCCTCCCGGATCTCGGAAGAATAAACGTATTTTCCGCCCCGGCGCCCGTACCAGACCACCTCTCGGGCGTAATCCGCCCAATCGGTGTAGACGTTGGGGTCTTCGATCTCATATACGATCTTCCGTTTTTGCAGCGTGCGCCGCTCGTTCTTAAGCAGAGAAGCGTAATAGGGCTTCCAGTCGCAGGACCCCTCAAAGCGGTCCGACGGCACGCCGACGGTCCGGATCACAAAGGACTGGTACCGGAGCAGCTCAGATCTGAAGGCTTCGTCCGGGATATAACGCGCAAGGAACGCGTCCATAGCGGCATAAAACGCGTTTTTATCATACACCGTACGCAAAAACGCGTATTCCTCAAAGCTCCACGCCACGTCCCCGAACCGGGAATCCGAAAACACGGCGGCGGCATGACGTTCGATGATATCGTCGAATCGCCGCCGCAGCTCGCTGAAAACGCCGCCCGGATCCTCCAGCAAAAAATCAAGCAGCGCGGAATAAAAATCCACATAACGAACGCCGCGCTCAAAATACAGATACAGCGCCGGGAGCTGCAGCAGCCCCAGATGATGGAAACAGGAAACGCAGGCGGAGAACAGGGCGCATTGCTTCCAATCCGCCGCCGGCATGGAACAGGTGGACGTGATCACGCGGGAAAACTCCTGCACCTCGTCCGTTGCGGAGATCTGGGCGTGCGGCTGATTGAGCGGGATCCTCGTGTAGCCGATCCCGTATTTTTCAAGATACTCTTTTTTCCCCATTTCCGAAAGCGGCAGCCACTCGCAAAGATGCACCAGAAGCGACTTGTGCTGCCCCTTTTCGAGCAGCTCCTCGATCCCGTCGTAAAGGCTCTGCTTCGTTTCGCCCGGCATGCCGAGGATCAGCTCCGTATAGGTCGGGATCCCGGCTTCGTTGTATTTTCTGAGCAGGGTCCGGTAATATTCCAGGCTGATATTGGAACGGCCGATATTCGCCTGCGCCTCTTCGCTCATGGTCTGAAACGACAGGGTGACCGCCTTGCACAGCCCAACGCGGTTGAGCTTTTCCGTAATACGGAACACCCGCTCGCCGGAATCCTTGGCATAAGACACCTGGAATTTTTTCGGGTAGCCGGTGCGCGCGTGCAGATCGATGAGGTAATCCACGATCTCCTCGTCCCGCGGGAACATGCCGAAATTGGCGTCCGCCACACCGAGAAATTCCATTTTGTGCGCCGCCACCCATTCCATGTCCGCATACACCCGCTCCAGCGGGAACAGCCGCACCCGGGCGTCGGAGGTGGCCCAGCTGCAATAGGCGCAGCGGTTGGGGCAGCCCCGGTTGGTCTCGATCACAGGTACAAATTCGATATCGGGGTGCTCCCGCAGCAGCCGGTCGTAAAAACCGGATTGGAAAGGAGACGGAAAATCATATTCCTTTGCCGTGATCTGCGGCGTGGAAACGATCTCGTTCCCGACTCTGTAAGAAAGGCAGTTGACCTCCGAAAGCGGGCTGCCGCGCTGCAGCGCGCGCAGCAGACGCAAAAACGGCACCTCGCCCTCGCCGTGGATCAGAACGTCCGCGAAAGGATATTTTTCAAGCGGCGAAGCGTCCGCCGGGATCTGCGGCCCGCCGAACAGCACGACGCAGGACGGGAAACGCTTTTTGATCTTCTCGGCCAGCGCCTTGTTGTACTCCATGTTCCACATATAGCAGGAAAAACCCACGAGGAACGGATCGTCGATCTGCGAAAGCACGTCGTCGGTGTTCTCCCGCAGTACAAAAATCCCCGCAAGGTCAAAGGCCCCGGCAATATCCGGAAACTGCCAGGCATAAGAAGCCAAAGCCCCGATCCCGTATGGCAAATTCACGGAATTAGCGCTTAAATATGTCGGTTGAAAAAGATAGACGCGCTTTTTTTCTGGCATAGCTTTCTTCGGAGGAATCGGTTACGGAATACGGAAACGGAAACAGACAGAAAGAACACACTACTCCATAATAGCGTATTAATATTCATTTTATTTTACCATAATCATTTGTATTTGTCAAATTCTTTATTTTTCTTTCTATTCAAATGTATCTTTACATTTACTGTAAACTATGTTACAATAAATAAAACACTAAAGAGAGGACGCGCGGTGTGCAAACGCAGGGCAAAATGAACCGTTTGAAGCAAAACGGCATATCCAAAAAGGATCTTGTGGCTGCCGCCGCGTTTTTTTTGGTGTTTGGGTTTATGTTCCTGCGGATCAGATACGGCGTCGGCATTACCGACGAATCTTTTTATTATACCGTGGTACAGCGGGTGCTGCGAGGCGACCGCCTGATCGCGGACGAATGGCAGGTCACACAGCTCAGCTCCATTCTGGAGATCATCCCCTATAAGCTCAACGAGCTGCTTTTCGGCGGCACGGAAGGGTTGATCCTGCACGTACGCTATCTGTTCGTGCTCAGTCAGCTGCTGCTGGGGCTGCATCTGTGGCGGCGTCTGCGGATCTACGGTTATCCCGCCCTGTTTTTTGTTCTTACAGTGTGTACGTTCGGACCGCATTACACCTTCGTTTACTATAATATGGCTATGAACGGCGCTGTTCTGGTGCTTACGGAGCTCTTTATCACACCGAAGCCACCCGGCAGAATCAAGCTGACGGCGTTAGGAGCGGTGACCGCACTTACAGTGTGGGTGGAACCGCTACTCTCTTTTGCCTATTTCGGTTACACACTGCAGGTTTTGGCTGTCGCTATTCGGAAAAAACGCGGGAAGCTTCGTTTCCG